>NZ_CBDRFA010000011.1:0-140975 GCF_965343085.1 Nocardiopsis synnemataformans
GTTCCGCTGCTCCCCCTCCCTTGGTCGTGGTGCCGTCCTCCATCCGGAGGACACGGGTACGGCCCGGCGGCCGATACCCCGAAGGCCCCGCCCGGGGGAGAGTCGGTGGCATGAGCGAGACAGCGATCGAGGTCCACGGCCTCCGCAAGAAGTACGGCGACGACGAGGCCGTCGCCGGAATCGACCTGAGCGTCCCGCGCGGCGAGGTCTTCTCCCTTCTCGGCCCCAACGGCGCGGGCAAGTCCACCACCGTCGAGATCCTGGAGGGATTCCGGCGACGCGACGACGGCACCGTCCGCGTTCTGGGCGAGGACCCCGGCACCGCCGGGCGCCGGTGGCGCTCGCGCATCGGCGTGGTCTGGCAGGGGGAGGCCATGATCCCCCAGCTGTCCGTGCGCGAGGTGGTCCGCCACTTCGCGGGCTACTACCCCGACCCCCGCGACCCCGACGCGGTGGTCGACCTGGTCGGCCTCGGTGAGAAGTCCCGGGCGCGGGTGACGTCCCTGTCCGGCGGGCAGCGCCGCCGCCTGGACGTGGCCCTGGGCATCGTCGGCAGACCGGAGCTGCTGTTCCTGGACGAGCCCACCACCGGGTTCGACCCCAGGGCCCGGCGCGACTTCTGGACGCTGATCGGCGACCTGGCCCGGGGCGGCACCACCATCGTCCTGACCACGCACTACCTGGAGGAGGCCGAGGCGCTCGCCGACCGCGTGTGCGTGATCGCGCGCGGCAGGGTACGCGCGCAGGGCTCCCCCTCCACCCTGGGCGGGCGCGCCTCGGCCCAGGCCACCGTCGGCTGGACGGTCGACGGGCAGCGCCGCGAGACCCGCACCGACGAGCCCGCCCGGGTGGTGGGTGAGCTGTCCGCCCTGTTCTCCGGCGAGGTCCCGGGGCTAAGCGTGCACCGCCCCACTCTGGAGGACGTCTACCTCGGCCTGATCGGCGAGGACGGCCGGGACGGCGACGGAAGCGACGACAGGAACGGCCGCGACCGCCCCGCCGAGAGGAAGGTGTCCGCGTGAGCACCGCGACCGAACGCACCCCCGCCGACCCCGCCGTCCCGGCCTCCTCCGACCGCCTGCCCGGCGCACTGCGTGTCGGGCTGTCCCGGGGGTGGCTGGAGATCCGCGAGTTCGTGCACGAGTGGGAGAGCGTGATCTTCACCTTCTCCCTGCCCGCGCTGATCCTGGTGATGTTCTCGTCGATCTTCGACGGCATGTTCGACATGGGCATGCCCGCCGTGGACTACTACCTGCCGGGCCTGGTGGCGATGGGCCTGATGTCGGTCAGCTTCCAGCAGCTGGGCCTGAGCATCGCCAACGAGCGCGAGCAGGGCGGTCTGCGCCGCCTGCGCGGCACCCCGATGCCGCCGACCGCCTACTTCGTCGGCAAGACCGTGGTGGTGCTGTTCCTGGCCCTGGGCCAGCTGGTCCTGCTGCTGGGCGTGGCCGTCCTGGCCTTCGGCGCGCGCATGCCCGACGACCCCGCCGCCTGGGCGACGCTGGCGTGGGTGTTCGTGCTGGGCACCGTCTCCTGTTCCCTGCTGGGCATCGCGATCAGCTCCCTGGCCCGCAACGTCCGCTCCGCCTCCGGCATCGTGGTCGTGCCCTTCCTCATCCTCCAGTTCATCTCGGGCATCTTCGTGCCGGTCATCGCCCTGCCCGACTGGGTGCTCGACGCCGCCGCGCTCTTCCCGCTGATGTGGATGGCGCAGGGCCTGCGCGCGGCGTTCTTCCCCGCCGAGATGGCCGCCCTCGAACCCGGCGGGGCGTGGGACCTGCCCTCGGTCGCCCTCGCGCTGGGCGTGTGGTGTGTGGTGGGCTTGGCGCTGGTACTGCTGACGTTCCGGTGGAAGACGCGGAAGGACGGGTGATGGCCGTGGCCGCACGGGCTCCGGGGGACGGCCCCGCCCCGACCGCGCCGTCTCCCGGGCCCGTCGTGGCCCCGCCCGCGGAGGAGGAGCGCGACGAACGGCACGCCTGGGACCTGGGCGTGTGGTGGGACGTGTACTTCACCTCCGTGATGGCGGCCATGGTGGCCGTGGCGCTGATCACCAGCGACCCCTTCTGGCGGTGGCCGCTCGTGGGCGTCATGGCAGCGGTGGCGGCTGTGTACCACCTGTTCGGCAAGCGGCTGATGCTGCGCGAGGAGCGCGTCCGCCCGACGGTCCTCATGGCCGTCCTGCTCGTGCTGTGCCTGCCCGCGGTGACGGTCAACCCCACCCTGACCTTCCTGATCGTGGCCGTGGCCCCGCTGTGCTTCATCACCGCCCCGATGCCGGCCGCTGTCTCGACGGTGGCCCTGATCCTGCTGGTCCCGATGCCGCTGCGCGGCCTGCTCGGGATGAGCGAGTGGGACAACGTCGCCGTCAACATCCTGGTCAACGGCGTGATGGTGGGCTACACGCTGTGGTTCGGCGGCTGGCTGGGGCGGATCATCGATCAGAGCTACGAGCGGTCCGAGCTGATCAGGGAACTGCGCGAGAGCCGCTTGGAGGTCGCACGGCTGTCGGAGGAGACCGGGGCCATGGCCGAGCGCGAGCGCCTGGCGCGCGAGATGCACGACACCCTCGCCCAGGGCTTCACCAGCATCGTCGCGCTGACCCAGGCGGTGGAGTCGGAGATGGACGCCGACCCCGCGCTGGCCCGGCGCCACCTCGCCCTGATGCGCGAGACCGCCGCCGAGAACCTCGCCGAGGCGCGGGCCATGGTGGCCGCCCGCCAGCCGGTGGGCCTGGACAGCCAGACCCTGGAGGCCGCCCTGGACAGGGTCGCCTTCCGCCTGGGTGGCGAACTCGGCGTCCCCGTGGACACCGCGGTGCTCGGCGCCCCGGCCACCCTGTCCAACGACTTCCAGATCTGCCTGCTGCGCACCGCGCAGGAGGCCCTGGCCAACGTCCGCAGGCACGCCGGGGCCGGGCACGTGCGGGTGACCCTGGAGTACACGCGAACCGCCGACGGAAGCCCCGGCCCGGTGGAGCTGTCCGTCACCGACGACGGCGTCGGCTTCGACCCCGGCAGGCCCTCGTCCGGGAACGGGCTGGCGAACATGCGGCACCGGGCCGACGACGCCGGCGGCGTCCTGGAGGTGGACAGCGCCCCCGGGCGCGGCACCCGCGTCCGGATGTCGCTGCCCCTGCCCTCGAACGTTCCACGAGGTGACGAGGAGTGCGCACCGTGATCCGTGTCCTGCTGGTCGACGACCACCCGGTGGTCCGCGAGGGCATCCGCGGCATGCTCGCCGCCGAGGCCGACCTCACCGTCGTGGGCGAGGCCGCCTCCGGCCCCGAGGCGGTCGTCCGGGCGGCCGAGCTGGAGCCGGACGTGGTGCTGATGGACCTGCGCATGCCCGGCGGCGACGGGGTGGAGGCCACCGAGCGCATCAGCGCCGAGCGGCCCGGCACGCACGTGCTGGTGCTCACCACCTACGACACCGACGGCGACATCCTGCGCGCGGTGGAGGCGGGCGCCACCGGCTACCTGCTCAAGGACACCCCGCGCGCGGAGCTGGCCGAGGCCGTGCGCGCCGCGGCGCGCGGGGGGACCGTCCTGAGCGGGCGGCTGGCGGGCAAGCTGTTCACCGGCATGCGCGAGCGCGGCGAACCCGCCGCCGCCCTGTCGCCCCGCGAGGTGGAGGTGCTGCGCCTGGCCTCCGAGGGGCGCACCAACGCGGCGATCGGACGCGTCCTGCACATCAGTGCGACCACGGTGAAGACCCATCTGATGCGGGTCTACGACAAGCTCGGCGTGAGCGACCGGACGGCCGCGGTGAGCCAGGCGATCCGCCGCGGGCTACTCCCCGAGGACTGACCCGGGCCCGCGGGCCCGGGTCTCAGGGTCGTCTCGGGGAACCTCCCCGATGCGGCGCGCCGCGCGGCGCCGGAAGAATGGTCCTATGGTGGAAACGATGAGCGAAGCCACTCCCCCCGAGCACGGCCGGATGCGCGCCTCCGACGCCGACCGTGACTCCGTCGCGCACCGCCTGCGTGAAGCCCTCGCCGAGGGGCGCCTGGACCCGGACGAGCACAGCGAGCGGCTGGACGCGGTGTACCGGGCCAAGACCATCGGCGAGCTGGTCCCCCTCACCGAGGACCTCCCGGCGCCGAACGGTCCCGGCGCCTCCGTCGCGCCCGCCGACTTCCGTTCGCCCCGGCCGCTCTACGGCGGCGGCCGGATCGTGGACCAGGAGCCCACCAGCCGGGCCGCGGTCGTCGTCATGGGCGGCGCCGACCGGTCGGGCAACTGGGTCGTGCCGGGCACCTTCACCGCCTTCGCGGTGATGGGCGGGATCGAGCTGGACCTGCGCGAGGCCCGGTTCACCCAGCGCGAGACCAGCATCTGGGTCTGCGCCGTCATGGGCGGGGTGGGCATCACCGTGCCCGACGACGTGCAGGTGCGGGTGCACGGCCTGCCGCTCATGGGCGGCTTCGGCGTCTCCGAGAACACTCCCAGCGTGGTGGACCCGGACGCGCCGGTCGTGCACATCCGGGGCATCGCCGTGATGGGCGGGGTGGGCGTCGAGTACAAGCCGCGCAAACACCAGGACGAGATCGAGGAGTAGGCCGTGTCTCTTTGGGCCTCCGCTTCGCTTCGCCCCACCCGTCGCCCGTCACCACCCTCAACGGACGCCTACGGCGCGATCCTTCTTGTGTTCGGGCGCCCGAACCAACCCCCCACAGGCTGAGGCCCGTTCCTCCGGGGGAACGCGCACCCTCGGACAAGACGTTCTGCTCGCCCGGGGCCGTCCATGGAACCACACTGACACCCCATGTGTAAGGTCTGTGGCTGATTGTGGCAATTGTGGTCATCGGTCCTTGCCGAGACCACCTCCGCGGTGTCAGGCTGCATCGGTACTTCGCCTACCCAAGGTGTCCATCCCCCGACTCCAAGGAGCGGTGGACCCCCGCACTCCGGAGGAAGATCCTTGCGCCCCAGTTCCGAAGGCAGGCCGCCGCGCGGAGCGGCCGTCCCCGCATCCCGGCGCCGCGCCGCCACGGCCGGTGCAGCGGCCGTCCTGATGACCGTCGCCGCCCTGGCGTCCTCCCCCGCCCACGCCGAGCCCGGACCGCCCGGGCACGCCGGGCCCCCGGACCACTCCCGCGCCCCCGAGCACGCGGGTCCGCCCGCGCACGCGGGCAGGCCGAGCGAGGACCCGCCGCTGTCCGAGCGGGTGAGCTCGGAGGCCATCCGCGAACACCTGGAGAACCTCGACACCATCGCCGAGTACAACGGCGGCAACCGGGCCACGAACACCCCCGGCTACGACGTCGCCGCCCTCTACGTCGAGGACCAGCTGGAGCGCGCGGGGTACGAGCCCTACCGGCACGAGTACGAGTACGAGCTGTGGCGGGAGAACTCCCCGTCCGTCCTGGCCCAGACCGCGCCGGAGCAGGCCGCCTACGAGGTCGACACCGACTACGCGACCATGAGCTACTCCGGCTCGGGCGACGTCACCGCCCCGGCGGTGGCCGTCAACGCCGACAGCGCCGCGAGCGGCTGCTCCCCCGACGACTTCGCCGGCTTCCCCGAGGGCGCGATCGCGATCACCGTGCGCGGCACCTGCCCGTTCTCGGACAAGGTGGACAACGCCGCCGCCGCGGGGGCCGCGGCCGCCCTGGTGGTCAACAACGAGGACGAGGTCTTCCTGGGCACCGTGGGCGAGCACTCCGCCATCCCCGCCCTGGGCGTGTCCGGGACGCTGGGCGCCGAACTGCTGGCCGCCGAGGGCCTGGAGCTGCGGGTGAGCGTGGACGCCGAGGTCAGCAACGAGATCTCCTACAGCGTGCTGGCCGAGACCCCGGACGGCCGGGACGACAACGTGGTGGTCGTGGGCGGCCACCTCGACAGCGTCGCGGACGGCCCCGGCATCAACGACAACGGCAGCGGCACGGCCTTCCTGCT
This sequence comes from Nocardiopsis synnemataformans, assembly GCF_965343085.1. Classification (NCBI taxonomy): domain Bacteria; kingdom Bacillati; phylum Actinomycetota; class Actinomycetes; order Streptosporangiales; family Nocardiopsidaceae; genus Nocardiopsis; species Nocardiopsis synnemataformans. The sequence continues at coordinate 5,901 of NZ_CBDRFA010000011.1, forward strand.
GGAGACCGCCATCCAGCTGGCCGAGCAGGAGGAGCCCAACAACAAGGTGCGGTTCGCCTTCTGGGGCACCGAGGAGGAGGGCCTGGTCGGCTCCACCCGGTACGTGGAGGACCTGACCGCGCAGGAGGTCGAGGACATCGCCCTCTACCTCAACTTCGACATGATCGGCTCGCACAACTACGGCCGGTTCGTCCTGGACGGCCGGATGGAGCTGCCCGGGTCCGTGGCCGCCCCGTCGGGCTCCGGAGCGATCGCGAAGGTCTTCGAGGACTACTTCGCCGCCCAGGACCAGGTCAGCGAGCCCGGCGTGCTGAGCGGACGCAGCGACTACCAGGCGTTCATGACCGCGGGCATCCCGTCGGGCGGCCTGTTCAGCGGCGCCGACGGCGTCAAGACCGAGGAGCAGGTCGAGTGGTACGGCGGTACGGCGGGCGAGCAGTTCGACCCGTACTACCACACCGCCGACGACACCATGGAGAACATCAACTGGGACTCGGTGGCCGAACTGTCCGCGGCCGGTGCGCACGGCGTGGAGTTCTTCGCCCAGAGCACCCTGCCGGTGAACGGGGTGCTGCGCACGACGGCCGCGCCCAGCTTCCCGCGCCTGGGCGACGGCTGGCTGATGTAGTCCCCGCACGACCCGTGTGAGGGGCGTGCTCCCGCACAGCGGGGCGGGCGGCGTGAACCCCCCGGTTCCACGCCGCCCGCCGCGGTGCCTCCCCCTCCGCGGCTCCCGGGTGACCCCCTCTGGCACCCGGATGCCGCACACGGACACCGCCGGAGACTACTTTCGGTAGCCCCCTGGTTTCCCAATGTATCAGTGAGTTGCGTCACCTTCACACGCTGATACTGAACAGTTATCCTCCGTCACACCGGGCGTTTCTGCCCCACCGCCGCACCCGCCGGAGCGTCGCCGAACCCTAGGGTGGGGGCATGACCAAACGGGACACCGACAAGCCGGTCGTGCTGTCGAAGATCTACACGCGCACCGGCGACGCCGGGACGACGGCGCTCGGCGACATGAGCCGGACCGGCAAGAACGACACGCGCCTGGTGGGCTACGCCGACACCGAGGAGGCCAACGCCGCCCTCGGCACCGCCCTGGCGCTGGGCGACCTGCCCGACGACGTCCGGGTCCTGCTCGGACGGGTCCAGAACGAGCTGTTCGACCTGGGCGCCGACCTGTCCACACCGATCGTGCCCGACCCGGAGTACCCGCCGCTGCGGGTCCTGCCCGAGTACGTCACCCGGCTGGAGGAGGCCTGCGACACCTACAACGCCGACCTGCCCACCCTGCGCAGCTTCATCCTGCCCGGGGGATCCCCCACCGTGGCGCTCATGCACACCGCCCGGATCGTGGTCCGGCGGGCCGAGCGCAGCGTGTGGGCGGCCGTCGAGGAGCACGGCGAGACCGTCAACCCGCTCACCGCCCAGTACCTCAACCGGCTCTCCGACCTGCTGTTCATCCTCGGCCGGTACGTCGCCCGGGAGGGCGACGAGGTCCTGTGGAAGCCCGGCGGCGAACGCTAGCGCCCCGGCCCCCGTCGCGGTCTCCGGACCGCGCCCGGCCGCCCGTCCGTACCCGAGGGGTCCCGCTCCGCCTGAGCGGGACCCCTTCGCGCTCCCCGACCGTCCCGGGGCCTCCCCCGCCCCGGAACCCCGTCCCCATGGGCGTTCGCGACCTGCGCGGACGGAAATCGTCCGGTGGGACGCGTGTCCTCCGCAGGACTGGGGTTATGGGTTCCTGACACAGGAACGGACGAAGGAAGGAACCCAGATGACCACCAGAGCCAGACCGGCGACCGTCACGGCGGTCTTCGTCCTGCTGATCCTGATCGCGGCCTACCAGATCGTCATGAGCCTGCTGGCCCTCGTCGGTGCCACCGCCATGGCCACCGTCCCGATGATCGCCGAGAGCGCACAGGTGCCCGCCTGGGCCGTGCTGACCGGCGCGGCCATCGGCCTGGTCTACGGCGCGCTGTCGGCCGTCCTGGCCGCCATGGTCAACCGGAACCGCGACGGCGTCCGCACCTCGGTGACCACGGTCAACACGGTCTACGCCGTCGTGATCCTGGCGCTGCTGTTCACCCCGGTCAGCGGGGTCCCCGAGATCGTCGCGGCGCTCTTCGCCGTCACGGTGGCCGTCCTGGCCAACACCGCGACCGCCAAGGAGTACTTCTCGGGCGTCGCGGTCCCGGACGGGCACACCCACCCGCAGGTCGGCTGACCGCCCCCTGACCGCGCCCGGCCCGTCACCCTCCCACGGGCCGGGCGCGCCCCTGTGCGCGAAGCCACGCCCCCGGGCGGCCGGGGGCATGGCTCGTCACGGAGACACACCGGGGCGGGATCCTCAGCACGCGCGGACCCCGGCACGCGGGGCCCTCAGCACTCGGGCGGGAACTCCTCCTCCGGGACGAACTCCGCCTCGGCCGACCCCCCGGCGGTGGCGTACACGCCCTGGTCCTCGGCCAGCACACCGGTCGTGAACGCGACCGTGCCGATGTCGTGCTCGGTCTCCTCGCCCGGCGGGGCCTCCCGCGAGCCGATCCCGACGACGTACTCCTCCCGCTCCGACTCCGGAACCAGGCGGTAGACCTGTCGTCCGTCGCCGTCGGTGATCCGCCAGGCGTCACCGGGGGCGGCCAGGTCCACCTCGGTCCGGTTGCCCTCGAAGTCACGGGTGGCGGTCAGGTGGATCCGCTGTCCGCCGCCGGACAGGTCGATCTGGCGGGGGACGGCGTCACCGCACCAGGCCACGACCAGCACGGGGAACTCGTGCGCGGCGGAGAAGTGGCCCGTGGCCACGGCGCCGACGTGGCCGCCCGCGGGCTGGCAGGCGGTGAGCAAGGGAACGAGGAGGGCGGGGCCCAGGAGCCGGGGAAGTCGCGAGGCGAGCATGGAACCGCATCCTGCCGTGTCCGGCCGCCCAGGGGAAGGGGACACGGGGCACGGCGGCGCCGTGTCCCGTGAAGGTCCGGCTGGGGCCCGGGTTCAGGCGCCGCCGAGTTCGCGCTCGACGGCCTCGACCTTGGTGCGCAGGCCGTCGGTGACGCCCTCGCGGACGTCGGCCTTGAGGGTGAGGCTGACCCGGGAGGAGCCCTCCCCCGCGGCCTGCACGGCGCGCTTGACGACGTCCATGACCTCGTCCCACTCACCCTCGACGCTGGTGAACATGGCGGAGGTCTCGTTGGGCAGTCCGCTCTCCCGGACCACCCTCACCGCGCGGGCGACGGCGGGGGTGACGGACTCACCGGTTCCGAGAGGGGCTACGGAGAAAGCGACGATCGTGCTCATGCCAGCCATGCTAGGCACACAGGGGCGCACGGGGGAACCACCCACGCGGGGGACCTCAACTCTCCCAGTGGGTTCCCGGGGGCATCGACTCCAGCCACGACAGGAAGCCGGTCTGCGTGCCCTCGCTCATGGCGATCTCGTACGCCGCCTCGCGGGGGTCGGAGCCGTCGGCGAGCAGCCAGCCCACCTGGAGCACGGTGAGGTCCACCGGCAGGTCCTCGCCCCCGGCGGGGGCGCGCCGCCCCACGACGACGAGACCGCGGCGCGACAGCTTGGCTGTCGGCCGCGGTCTGAGTGAGAAGATCGGGAACCAGCCCAGGTTCTCCGTGCCGTACCGGCCGAAGCCGATGCGCCAGGACCCCCGGCTGCCCGGCACCCCGACGGCGCGCAGGTAGCACTCCACCGCGCCGCCGCGCCGTACCAGGATCCAGCGGCGCAGGGTGACGGCGAGTGCCAGCACCAGGAGGACGACGAGCAGGGCGAGCAACACCCACAGCGCGGACTCCCACCAGGGTGCTCCGGGCCGGAGCCGTTGCATGCCCACCACTCGTTCCGCCGTCCCGGTACGCTAGGCGACTTCCTCGCCCGCAGCCCGCAGGCGGCTGTTGGCACGGCCCAGGGCGTCGGTGTCGCCGGCCTCGGCCGCGTTCCTCAGCGCCGTGCGCGCACGGTTCACATCGATGTCCTCGGCGAGCTCTGCGGTCTCGGCAAGGATGGAGACGCGTCCCTCACCCGACACCGAGACGAACCCGCCGTGCGCGGCGGCCCGGACCTCGCCGGTCTCCCGCGCACCCAGCACGCGAACGACCGCGTCGTGGGCGAGCAGGGACAGCACCGGGACGTGCCCCGGCATGACGCCCATCTCACCCTCGACGGTCTTCGCGATGACCATGTCGCCCTCGCCCGCCCAAATCTCACGTTCGGGCGAGACGATCTCGACGAAAAGCTTCTTCGACACTGCCACAAACTCCTCGGCTAGCGGGTGATTCGGCCGGGCCGGTCCCCGACTGGGGGACCGGCCCGGCCGGAGAACTAGCCCGCCCGTCGCCCGCCACCACCCTCGGCGGACGCTACGCGCGGTTCTAACCCTGTAGCTTCTTGGCCTTCTCGACGGCCATGTCGATGTTGCCGACGTCGAGGAACGCCTGCTCGGGCAGGTGGTCGTACTCACCGTCGCACAGCGCCCTGAAGGAGGAGATGGTCTCCTCCAGGGGCACGAACACGCCCGGGTTGTTGGTGAACTTCTCCGCCACGAACATGTTCTGCGACAGGAAGCGCTCGATCCGGCGTGCCCGGTTGACGACGATCTTGTCCTCCTCGGACAGCTCGTCCATACCGAGGATGGCGATCTGGTCCTGGAGGTCGTTGTTGCGCTGGAGGATCTCCTTGACGCGCTGGGCCACCTGGTAGTGCTCCTCGCCCACGTACTGCGGGTCGAGGATGCGGGAGGTGGAGGTCAGCGGGTCGACCGCCGGGTAGATGCCCTTCTGCGAGATCGGGCGGGAGAGCTCGGTCGTCGCGTCCAGGTGGGCGAAGGTGGTCGCCGGAGCCGGGTCGGTGTAGTCGTCCGCGGGCACGTAGATCGCCTGCATCGAGGTGATCGAGTGGCCGCGGGTCGAGGTGATCCGCTCCTGGAGCTGGCCCATCTCGTCCGCCAGGTTGGGCTGGTAGCCCACGGCCGAGGGCATGCGGCCCAGCAGCGTGGAGACCTCCGAACCCGCCTGGGTGAAACGGAAGATGTTGTCGATGAACAGCAGCACGTCCTGCTTCTGGACGTCGCGGAAGTACTCCGCCATCGTCAGAGCGGACAGGGCCACCCGCAGACGGGTGCCGGGGGGCTCGTCCATCTGGCCGAAGACGAGGGCGGTGTCCTGGAGGACCTCCATCTCGTCCATCTCCAGGAAGAGGTCCGTACCCTCACGGGTGCGCTCGCCGACACCGGCGAACACGGACACACCACCGAAGTTGCGGGCGATACGCGTGATCATCTCCTGGATGAGCACGGTCTTGCCCACACCGGCGCCGCCGAACAGGCCGATCTTGCCACCCCGCACGTACGGGGTGAGCAGGTCGATGACCTTGATGCCCGTGACCATCATCTCGGTCTTGGACTCGAGCTGGTCGAAGGCCGGGGCCTTGCGGTGGATCGGCCAGCGCTCGGTGACGCCCAGCTCCGCGGTCGGCACGTCCAGGGACTCGCCCAGGGTGTTGAACACGTGGCCCTTGACGACGTCGCCGACGGGCACGCTGATGGGCGCGCCGGTGTCGCGCACCTCGGCGCCGCGGACGAGGCCGTCCTGCGGGGCCAGGGAGACCGTGCGCACGAGGTTGTCACCCAGGTGCTGGGCGACCTCCATCGTGATGGTCTTGGCCTTGCCGCCGATGGTCACGTCGGTGTGCAGGGCGTTGTAGATGGCAGGCAGGGAGCCGACGGGGAACTCCACGTCGACGACCGGGCCGGTGACCCGGGAGATCCGGCCGGTGGCGGTGCCAGCCCCAGCCGTCCCTTCAACTGTCGCAGTCACTTTTGTTACTCACTTCCCGCGCTGGCAGCAGCGAGCGCGTCGGCACCGCCGACAATCTCACTGAGCTCATTGGTGATCTCAGCCTGACGTGCCTGGTTGGCCAGACGGGTCAGGTTCTTGGCGAGTTCCTCGGCGTTGTCCGTGGCCGCCTTCATGGCGGCGCGACGGGAGGCCTGCTGGGAGGCGGACGACTCCAGGAGCGAGAAGTAGATCCTGTTGACGACGTACTGCGGCAGCAGCTGGTCCAGGACCTCCTCCGCCGAGGGCTCGAACTCGTACAGCGGAAGCGGCTCGCCTCCGTGCGCGGCCTCGAGCTCGGAGCTGTCGACCTCCTCCACCTCCAGCGGCAGGGCCCGGACGGTCCCTGCGCGCTGGGTCAGCATCGAGACGAACTCCGTGGAGACCACGTGGATCTCGTCGACACCGCCCTCGGCGGTGTCGGCGGAGAACTTCTCCATGAGGGCGGAGCCGATCTCCTGGGCGTGCGCGTAGGTGGGGCGCTCGGTGAAGCCCTCCCACTGCGCCTCCAGGGGGCGGTCGCGGAACTTGTAGAAGCCCACGCCCTTGCGGCCCACCATGTAGGTGAGGACCTCCTTGCCCTGCTCCCGCAGGAGCTGGGTGAGGGAGTCCGCCTCCTTGAGCACGTTGGTCGAGAAGGCGCCCGCCAGGCCCTTGTCGCTGGTGATGACCAGGACGGCGGCGCGGGTGGGGTTCTCGGCCTCGGTCAGCAGCGGGTGATCGGTCACCCGGCTGGCCAGGGCCGAGACCGCCCGGGTGATCTCCCGCGCGTAGGGCCCAGCAGCCTCCGCCGCACGCTGCGCCTTGGTGATGCGCGTCGTGGCGATGAGCTCCATCGCGCGGGTGATCTTCGCCATCGACTTCGTCGAGCGGATCCTCCGGCGATAGACGCGAAGCTGTGCACCCATGGGTTACTTCCCGCCCTTGGCGACCTTGATGGTCTCCTGGCCGACCTTCTCCTGGTCCAGCGCCTCGGCCTCGGCCTCGGTGCCCAGGAGGGTTCCGGCGGAGGTCTGGAAGCCCTGCTTGAACTTCTCCAGCGCGGAGTCGAGGGACTTCTGGGTCTCGTCCTCGAACTTGCCGCTCTCACGGATGTTGTCGAGGATGCCCGAGTGCTCGCGGTCCAGGTGGTCCAGGAAGTCCTCCTCGAAGCGGCGCACGTCCTCGACCGGGACGTCGTCGACGCGGCCGGTGGTGCCGGCCCAGATCGAGACGACCTGCTTCTCCATGGAGAACGGCGAGTACTGGCCCTGCTTGAGGAGCTCCATCAGACGGGCACCGCGCTCCAGCTGCTGCTTGGAGACGGCGTCCAGGTCCGAACCGAAGGCGGAGAACGCCTCCAGCTCGCGGTACTGGGCCAGGCCCAGACGCAGGGTGCCGGAGACCTTCTTCATCGCCTTGGTCTGCGCGGCGCCACCGACACGGGAGACCGACACACCGACGTTGATCGCCGGGCGCTGGCCCTGGTTGAACAGGTCCGACTCCAGGAAGACCTGGCCGTCGGTGATGGAGATGACGTTGGTGGGGATGTACGCCGAGACGTCGCCCGCCTTGGTCTCGATGATCGGCAGGGCGGTCATCGACCCCTTGCCCATCTCGTCGGAGAGCTTGGCGCAGCGCTCCAGCAGCCTGGAGTGCAGGTAGAAGACGTCACCGGGGTAGGCCTCGCGGCCCGGCGGGCGGCGCAGCAGCAGCGACACCGCGCGGTAGGCCTCGGCCTGCTTGGTGAGGTCGTCGAAGACGACGAGGACGTGCTTGCCCTCGTACATCCAGTGCTGGCCCAGGGCCGAGCCGGTGTAGGGGGCCAGGTACTTGAAGCCGGCCGCCTCGGACGCCGGGGCGGCGACGATGGTGGTGTACTCCATCGCGCCGGCCTCTTCGAGGGCGCCACGCACACCGGCGATGGTCGAGCCCTTCTGGCCGATCGCGACGTAGATGCAGCGCACCTGCTTGTCGGGGTCGCCCGACTCCCAGTTGGCCTTCTGGTTGATGATCGCGTCGATGCAGACCGCGGTCTTGCCGGTCTGCCGGTCGCCGATGACCAGCTGGCGCTGGCCGCGGCCGATCGGGGTCATCGAGTCGATCGCCTTGATGCCGGTCTGGAGCGGCTCGTGGACGGGCTTGCGCTCCATCACGGAGGCAGCCTGGAGCTCCAGCTCGCGGCGCTCGGTCGACTCGATCTCGCCCTTGCCGTCGATGGGAGCGCCCAGGGGGTCCACCACGCGGCCGAGGAAGTCGTCACCCACCGGCACCGAGAGGAGCTGGCCGGTGCGGCGCACCTTCTGGCCCTCCTCGATGCTGGTGAAGTCACCCAGCACGACGACACCGATCTCACCGATCTCGAGGTTCTGGGCCAGGCCCAGGGTGCCGTCCTCGAACTGGAGCAGCTCGTTCGCCATCGCCGAGGGAAGGCCACCGACGCGGGCGATGCCGTCACCGGAGTAGGTGACGGTACCGACCTCTTCCGCGCGGGTGGCTTCAGGCTCGTACGACTGGACGAAGCGCTGTAGCGCGTCCCGGATCTCGTCCGGCCGGATCGTCAGCTCCGCCATCTCTACGTTGTCCTTGCTCTCAAATGGCGCCGGGCTGGCGCCGTGCGTGCTTGCCTTGCGTTCTGTCAGCCGGCCAGGCGGCGTTGGGCCTCGGCGATACGCCCGGCGATGGTCCCGTCGATGACCTCGTCACCCACCTGGATGGACAGGCCACCCACGATCTCGGGGGCGACCTCGATGTTGAGGTGGATGTCGCGGCCGTAGGCGCGCGAGAGCGCGGCTCCGAGCCGGGACTGCTGTTGCTCGCTCAGGGCGACGGCGCTGCGGACGACGGCGACGTAGCGCTTGGCGCGCTCGGCGACGAGCTGTCCGAAGTTGTCCAGCGCCTGCTCCAGGGTACGGCCCCTGGGCCGGGTGACCGCTTCTCCGACCAGGACCAGCGTCGCGGGGTTCACCTTGCCCGAGAGCAGGCTCTCCACGAGGGAGAGGCGCTTCTCGGGGGCGACCCCGTCGCGGGTGAGGGCGTCGCGCAGCTCGGGCTGGGCGATGACGATCCGCTGGAAGCGGAACAGCTCGTCCTCCAGCTCGTCGAGCCCCGAGGCGCTCTGGAGCTGGGCGACGGTCGCGTAGACCGCCATCCGCTCCATCGCGTCCACCAGGTCGCGCGGGCCCGACCACCTGGCCGAGACCACGTCACCGGCCACGAGGACCGCGGACGGCGACACCCGGGTCTCCAGGAGCTGCCCGATCAGGCCGGTCTTGGCCTCGGCCGGGTTCGCCTGGTCGGCGAGCCAGCGGCGCAGCGAGTGCTCGCTCCCCAGCAGGGCGACGACCTCGAAGAGCTCGCTGCCCAGGGAGACGCCGCTCTGCGGGGTGCCCGCCGACGCCAGGACGTTCTCGTCCAGGCGCCGGGTCACCTCGGCCAGCGACGTGCGGCTGATACCACGCATCAGCGCACCTCTGCCTGCTGCGTGCTGTCGCTCTGCTCCAGCTCGTCCAGGAACCGGTCGATGACGCGGTTCTGGGCGGCGCCGTCGCTGAGGGTCTCACCGACGATGCGGCTCGCCAGCTCGGTGGAGAGCGCACCGACCTCGTTGCGCAGCTGCACCAGGGCCTGCTGGCGGTCGGCCTCGATCTGGGCGTGGGCCGCATCGACGATGCGACGCGCCTCGACCTGGGCCTCCTCGCGCGCCTCGGCGATGATCGCCGCCCGCTGCTCCTTGGCCTTCTCCAGCTCCTGGGCGTACTCGCGGTGCGACTCCTCGAGCTTCTCGCGGTACTGCTGGCGGATCCCCTCGGCCTCGGCCTCGGCCCTCTTGGCGCGCTCGATGCCGCCCTCGATGGCGTCGTGACGCTCGTCGAGGACCGCCATGACCTTCGGCACCGCCTTGCGGGCGACAAAGAAGTAGACCACGGCGAGCGCGATCGCACCGAAGGTGAACTTCACCCAGTCGATCCGCAGAATGTTGTAATCGGCTGCCAACTCCACCAACATGGTCAGCCCTCCTTCGCGTCAGTTGCCATCAGATTCCGCCGGCAAACCGTGGTCAGGAACCGGTGGGGGCGGCGAAGGCGAGGACGAAGCCCAGAATGGCCAGGGCCTCGATCAGGGCGAAGCCCAGGTAGATGTTGGTCTGGAGCGGACCGCGCGCCTCGGGCTGGCGGGCGATGGCCTGCATGCCCAGACCGAAGACGATACCGACACCAATACCGGCGCCGATGACGCTGATGCCGTAACCGATGGTGTTGATGTTGCCGGTGATCGCAGCGATGTCCATTGATGTTTCCTTTTACTCGACGTCCGGCGTTGCGCTTCGCAATGGGTCAGTTCGCCGGTGTGGACGGATCTGTGGCTTCCCACACCCCTTCCCAGCCCGGGGGGACCGAGGGGTGTGCGGGGTTCAGTGGGCCGCTTCGAGGGACTGGTTGATGTACAGGCTGGCCAGCAGCGTGAAGATGAACGCCTGGACGGCCATGATCAGGATCTCGAAGAGGAAGAAGGCCAGGTAGCCGAGCAGAGCGGCACCGGAGAAGAGCACCGAAACCGTACTCAGGACCGGCCCGGCCGTCAGGTTCAGCATGTACCAGCCGCCGTAGGCGAACACGGCGAGCAGCAGGCTGCCCGCGAACATGGTCGCGAAGAGACGGAGGGCGTGCGTCACCGGCCGGATGAGGAACACCGAGAGGATTTCGATGGGGGTGACCAGAATGTAGATCACCTTGGGCATTCCGGGGGGGAAGATCTGGTTGCGGAAGTAGCCCCAGCCGCCCTGGTTGCGGATTCCGATCACGATGGTCATGACGTAGATGACCAGCGCCAGCATGGCCGTGAAGGCCAGGTTGCTGTTGACCGGCAACATACCGGGGATCAGGCCGGTGAAGTTCATCGCCAGGATGAGCGTGAACACCGCCGTCATGAACGGCAGGAACCGGTCGCCCTTGGCGCCCATCGTGGGACGGGTGATCTGGTCGCGCACGAAGAGGACCAGCATCTCTCCGACGCTCTGCCGGCGCCCGGGGACGAGGCTCAGCTTGCGGCTGAACCACGACCACAGAAGCAGGACGGCACCGACCGCGACGAGCAGCAGGACCAGGTAGAGGTCGATACCCGCGCTGCCGGGGATGTTGGTGTACCACGGCTCGGGGAAGAACATCCCGATCGTGGGCGGTGTGAACCCGCACCCGTTGTCACCGAACAAGTGGCAATTCGGTTCGGCCGCGAGAATGCGCACGTCAGCACTCACGGCGAATCCTTTCGTCGTGACGCAAGAAAGCCTCGTTGATGGTTGTTGCGGAGCGTTGTCGCGCGAACCGCGACGCCGGACTGGTTGGAGGGGTCAGGAGTGACGGGACTTGGAGACGATCAGGTAGATCGCGCCCACCATTCCCAGAACCGCTCCGATGGGCAGGAACAGTGCCTGGAAGCCCAACAGCTCGTCCGCGGCCCAGCCGATCGCGCTCCAGACGAGCACACCCGAGAGCAGAGTGGAGAAGAGGGCCCACCCGTCGGACTGGCGCGACACCGAATCCTCGTGCGCGTGTGTCTTCCTGGTGGGTTCGCTGCTCATCTCGCTCCGGAATATAGCATGCGAGCTCGGACGGGGACTCTCGGCCCCAGCCGTCGGAAAGCATCGTATTACGCCCGTTTCGAGGGGCTCGGCCGGGGGACTCCATCACCCGTTCCCCGAGCTCTCGACCGGGTCGACGTGGAGTGTCCTCGTCCTGGAGATCGTCCACGTCTGACCGCCCAGCCACGCCAGGACGACGGCCAGCGCACTGTAGACGAAGGCCGCGCTGTCCAGGCCGGCCACGAAGGAGCTGCGGCCCAGGGTGACCAGGACGACGCCGAGCACCGCCATCTTGAGGACGAAGCCCACGAGGTTCGCCGCGAGGAAGAGGTCCTTGTTACGGCGGGTGACGAGGATGACTCCCGCCTGCCCCAAACCGAAGCAGGCGAGGATGATCACCGAGGCCAGCGCGGAGCCGGCCAGGCCCGCCGTACCGGCGAGAAGCGCTGATACTGCCAAGGCCAGAAGAGCGCACGCCACACCGGGAAGCGCGGCGCCGCGGAAGGCCCTCCAGGCGTCGTTTTCCTGCATGGCGAAGCTCCGTCTGGGGTCGTGGTTGCCTGCTCGTGAAAGCTATCACAAGGTTTTTGGTGCTGAATCCGGGGGTTCCTTAACGCGACCTTAACGGTCAACGAAGTGCCCGATCCAGGCGGTTTCCGGCGCCCGTGTCACCTTCGCCACACCTGTTCCGCCACCGTATCCGCAGGTCAGAAGCGTCTTCCCCCGGCCCCAAGGTACGCCCCGCGAGGGCCCGCTCAGCCATCAGTTGGCGAATCGTGATCTGGAGCCGTCTTGACGCTTTCCTTGCGCCGCGGGAACAGCAGTCCGCGCCGCCGCAGGCGGGGCAGCGCGATGAGGCCAACCGCACACGTGGCCACCAGCGCGGTCACCGCCAGCACGATGACCCAGGAGTCGAACACCGACAGGGCGACCGCGGCGAAGGCCACGATCCCCGCCCACAGGTACATCAGCAGCACCGCGCGCACGTGGCTGTGGCCCATGTCCAGCAGGCGGTGGTGCAGGTGGCCCCGGTCCGGCGCGAACGGGGACTTGCCCGCCAGCGTCCTGCGCACGACGGCCAGCACCAGGTCGGCCAGTGGGAGGGCGATCACCAGCAGCGGCAGCGCGACCGGCAGGAACACCACCAGACCGGAGTTGAACCCCTCGCGTGCGGTGTTGGCGTCGAACTGCCCGGTCACCGTGATGGTGATCGAGGTCAGCAGCAGGCCCAGCAGCATGGCCCCGGTATCGCCCATGAACACCTTGGCCGGGTGGAAGTTGTGGCAGAGGAACCCCGCGCACGTACCCGCGAGGATGATCGCGATCATCGCCGGATAGGACTGGCGCACGAAGCCCTGCTCCACCGCGACGACGTAGTAGTAGGCGAAGAAGGCCATGGAGGAGATGGCGACGATGCCCGCCGCGAGGCCGTCGAGGCCGTCGGCGAAGTTGACCGCGTTGATGGTCACCACGATCAGCAGGATCGAGATCATCGCGCCCAGCCACGGCCCCAGGGAGAGCTGGGTGCCGGGCAGCGGCAGCCACAGCAGCTGCACGCCCTGCCAGACGAGGATGCCCGCGGCGGCGGTCTGCCCGGCGAGCTTGCTGAGCGCGTCCATGCCCCAGCGGTCGTCGATGACGCCGACGATGGTGATGAGCCCGCCCGCGAGGAGCAGACCCATCCAGGTGTCGGCGAGGAAGACGTCCTGGAGGTGCGGCAGCTGGGCCGAGATCAACAGGGCGGCGGCGAACCCGCCGTAGATGGCCAGCCCTCCCAGTCGCGGGATGGGCTCGGTGTGCACGTCGCGGTCGCGCACCGGCGGCGTGGCGCCGAAGGCGATGGCGAACCGGCGCACCAGCGGAACGAGCAGGTAGGTCACCGCGGCGGCGATGACGAAGGTGAGCGCGTACTCCCGCACGTCCTGGCCCCTCTAGTTCTTGTCGCCGTCGGGGGCGGTCCCGGAAGCGCTCTCGTCCGCGTCCCGCGAGGCCTCCGCCTCCGGTGACGGGGCCTCCCGCGCGTCCCCGCCCCCGGCCTCGCCGCCCTCCGGCGACGCGGGCTTGCGGGGCCCCTTGCGCAGCTCGCCGATCACGGTGCCGCACACCGCGCGCAGCTGTTCGATGGAGATGGCGCCCGCGCGCAGCACGCGCGGAACCGCGTAGGTCAGGTCGACGATGGTGGAGGAGACGCGGGACTCGGTCTCGCCGCCGTCCAGGTAGACGGCGATGTCCTCGTCACCGAGCTGCTCGATGGCCTCCTCCACGCGGGTCGCGGAGGGCTGGCCGGACTTGTTGGCGCTGCTCACCGCCATCGGCCCGACCTCCTTGAGCAGGTCCAGGGCGACCGGGTCCATCGGCATGCGCACGCCCACGGTGCCCTTGGTGTCGCCCAGGTCCCAGGACAGGCTGGGGGTGGCGGTGCACACGAGGGTGAGCGGGCCGGGCCAGAACTCCTCCATGAGGTCGCGGCCGTGGTTGCCCAGGTCGTCGACGAGGGCGTTGGCGGCGCGCATCGAGCCGACCAGCACCGGCGGGGGCATCTCACGGCCCCGGCCCTTGGTGGCGAGCAGCCTGGCCACCGCGGTCGGGCTGAAGGCGTCGGTACCGATGCCGTACACGGTGTCCGTGGGCAGCACCACAAGGTCGCCTCGGCGTACCGCGGACGCGGCGTCGGCGATGCCGTCCTTGCGGGCGGTCTCGTCCGCGCAGTCGTAGATGCGGCTCACCTGCGTTCACCTCACTCTTGAACGGAGTCCACCGGGTTTACGGTCGGACCGGGATACGGGGGGCGGGAGGCATGTCAGCCGTCCTCGTCGGCGCGGCGCATGACCACGAAGCGGTCGCGCCGGGCCAGGTCCTTGCGGTTGAGGACATCGCGCCAGCCCCTGTCCTCGGGAAAGAGCCAGGGGATGTCGATGCCCTGGCCGTCGTGGTGCTCCACGGCCATCGCGCCGCCGGGCCGCAGCAGCCTGCGGCCGACGGCCTCCAGCGCGCGGATCATGTCCAGGCCGTCCTCGCCCGACCACAGCGCGGGGGCGGGGTCGTAGTCGCGCACCTCGGGCGAGATGGCCCCGGCCTCACGGGTGGGGACGTAGGGGGGGTTGCTGATGAGCAGGTCGACGCGCCCGTTGAACTGGGGAAGGGCGGTGCGCATGTCGCCGTGGTGGGAGGTGACCCGGTCGGCGTGGCCGCTGGCGTCGATGTTGCGCCGGGCCCAGGCCAGGGCGTCGGGGTCGATCTCCACCGTGTGCACGCGCGAGCGCGGCACCTCCTGCGCGATGGAGATGGCGATGGCGCCCGATCCGGTTCCGAGGTCCACCACCAGGGGGTCGGCGACGTCCATGGCGCGCAGGGTCTGGATCGCCCAGTCCACCATGATCTCGGTCTCGGGGCGGGGCACGAAGACCCCGGGCCCGACGCGGAGTTCGAGGTAGCGGAAGTAGGCGCGGCCGGTGATGTGCTGGAGGGGTTCGCGGGCCTCGCGCCGGGACACGCACTCCCAGTAGCGGGCGTCGAAGTCGGAGTCGGCGACCGCGTGCAGTTCCCCTCGACGGACACCGTGCACGAACGCCGCGAGTTCCTCGGCGTCGGTACGAGGTGAGGCCACACCCGCCTCCGCGAGTCTGCGCGTCGCGCGGGCGACCTCGTCGAGCAGGAGGTTCATCTGGTGTGAGGCAAATGCCCCTGCCTTCAGGCAGGAGAGAAAGCCTCAGCCTCCTTCCGTGAGGTGTAGCCGTAACCATCCGCCCGCTGAAGCAGACGCAGATTCTTCCACGAGGTCGTCACCAGTCCGTACGGGACGCGCAGGGTGTGACTGCCGCTGCTACGTATCGCCACTCGCCCCGTGTGCGTCCCGGCATGCTTGCCCGAAGGCACGACCGCCCGGGCCAGGTCTCCAGTCTGAAACCCGAAAAAAGCCTTACGCTGGGGAAAACGCAGTCGGGGAAAACCGTGCTTGTCCGTACGGGTACGGGCATAGGAGCCACGGCCCGTAGCCCCAACGACCAGAACCGTGGAGACGACCTCGGTGATGGCCTCAACCTTGCCCACGGCCAAAGCGTCCAGGGCATGCGACTTGGGCAGGTGATTGCGGGTGCGATTCCACTTGGTGCGCCCACCCGAACCCACATGGGTCGGTAGGCGTTCGTCCAGGGCACGCCACAGTACCCACCGGGTGGTGTTGACCGCAGCAGCGTCCCGCAATGGAGTCTTGGCCTGGGATTTGATCCTGGCGAGGGTCCGAGGGTTGGTCACGAACCCTTCAACGGGCTGATTGTCCTTGGCCTGGTTGCATCCAATACAGGCCAGGGTCAGGTTGGCCACCCGGTCGGAGCCGCCTCGGGAACGGGGGTGGATGTGGTCGATGTTGAGCGGGGTGTCAGTGGCACCGCAGTAGACACAGGCCCGCCCCCACTTGGCCAACAGGTATTCACGCACCTCATAGCCGTGCAGGGTGCCCTGCTGATACTCCACACCTTCCAGAAACCGACCTGCTGCGATGGCGTGGCTGTCGAAGGCGACCCGCTCCACATGTATCGCACGCACCGGCGTCCACCGGGCCAGGCGGCCGACCCAGGCCAGGGTGGTGTTCACACGGTGCTGGAGCGAGGGAGGCAACCATCCATGTGGGTGGGTGCGGTTGTTAAAACGGGGAGCTCGGTAACGCAGGTTCCGGGAACGACGGTTGCGCCGGTAGGTAGCGCGTTGACGCATCTTCTTGGTGATCTGACCGCCTCGGTGGTCCAGTTGCACCGCGTAGCGGCCTCGGCGTTCCCCGGCCTGGGAGGTGAACACCGCGATGCCGGTGTGCTTGCTACCTGGATCGATGCCGACCTCGACTCCGTCGACCTCGGAGTCGGCGACGGTGCGGTCCTTGAGCCGGATGGTGAAGGGAGTGTGCCGGGCTATGATGGCCCGCCCTTGAGCCAGAAATTTCCTGGCCCGTGCGGGGTGGGTGGGTTGGAGTGGTGTGCCGTGGGCGTCAAGGACGAACACAGCCGGGTGCCCCTTGCGGGGTGGGTGGCCCTCACGGGCCCGCTCCCCGTTCCCTGAAGGGACGGGGGTGACGCCACCGGTGGCAGGTGAACCACTGGTGGTCTCCCCTCGCACATGTTCCACACCGGGTGCCACGTGAGTATGGCGTCCGCGCCCCGTTTCGTCCCTGTTCCTGGGGGTGTCTGCTGACGCGGATTCCAGAGCAGGCCGCTGAGGAAGCACGGCCTGGTGGGTCTTCGATCCTGTGTGAAACGTAGCCAACGAGTCACCTCCTCAAGTGTTGGCTAGTGCTGGTAACGGCAGGCTGTCGGCCACACGGGCCGAAAGCTCTCTCCTTCAGGAGAGGAACCCGTTACGATGCCTGGGCCGCTTCGAGCCTTTCCTTGGTGTCCGCGTCCACGAGGGCCTTGACGACCCCGCCGAGTTCCCCGTCCAGGACCTGGTCGAGGTTGTAGGCCTTGTAGCCGACCCGGTGGTCGGAGATGCGGTTCTCCGGGAAGTTGTAGGTGCGGACGCGCTCGGACCGGTCCACCGTGCGGACCTGGCTCTTGCGCTCGGCGGCGGCCTCGGCGTCCGCGCTGGCCTGGGCCTCGGCGTAGATGCGGGCGCGCAGGATGCGCATGGCCTGCTCCTTGTTCTGGAGCTGGCTCTTCTCGTTCTGGCACGAGGCGACGATGCCGGTCGGCAGGTGGGTGATGCGCACCGCGGAGTCGGTGGTGTTGACGCTCTGGCCGCCGGGCCCGGAGGAGCGGTAGACGTCCACGCGAAGGTCCTTCTCGTGGATCTCGACCTCGATGTCCTCGGCCTCGGGGACGACCAGCACACCGGCCGCGGAGGTGTGGATGCGGCCCTGGGACTCGGTCACGGGGACGCGCTGCACGCGGTGCACGCCGCCCTCGAACTTGAGCATCGGCCACACGCCCGAACCGGGCTCGGGGGTGCCCTTGTTCTTGAAGGCGATCGTGATGTCCTTGTACCCGCCGAGGTCGGAGTGGGTGGAGTCGATGACCTCGGTCTTCCAGCCCTGACGTTCGGCGTAGCGCAGGTACATGCGCACCAGGTCACCGGCGAAGAGGGCGGACTCCTCACCGCCCTCGCCCGCCTTGACCTCCATGATGAGGTTCTTGTCGTCGGCGGGGTCGCGGGGGACGAGCAGGACGCGCAGTCGCTCGGTGAGCCGCTCGGCGTCCTCGGTCAGGCGGTCGGCCTCCTCGGCGAAGGAGGAGTCCTCGGCGGCGAGCTCGCGCGCGGCGTCGATGTCGCTCTCGACCTCCTTGAGCGCGCGGTAGGTCTCGATGATGGGGGTGAGCTGTGCGTAGCGTTTGCCCAGCGTGCGCGCCCTGGCCTGGTCGGCGTGCACCTCGGGGTCGGCGAGCTGCTGTTCCAGCTCGTAGTACTCCCCCAGTAGGTCGTCCAGCTTCACGTTCGCCCGTCCCCGTCGTGTTGTGCTTGCCTCGCCTGTCCGTCTCCCCCTCGGGGGCCAACCTGGTCCCGCGGGGCCGGGGAACCGGCCGCCGCGGGACAGCGGGCGGCGCTACTTGCGCTTGCCGAAGCGCTTCTCGAAGCGGGCGACGCGGCCACCGGTGTCCAGGATCTTCTGCTTGCCCGTGTAGAACGGGTGGCACTCGGAGCACACCTCGGCGCGGATCTTGCCCTCGTTGACGGTGCTGCGGGTGATGAAGTGGGCACCGCAGGTGCAGGTCACCTCGGTAGCGACGTACTCGGGGTGGATGTCGGCCTTCATGTGTGTCTCCTCATCAGGGGCGCGACCGCCGGACGCATGACGGGCCGAGCCGCCAGGGGGCGGGTCGGTCGTCGTGGGCCATGCGCGAACCGGTGCCGCGGCGATCCGGGTAACGGGGTGGCGGACCCCGCCGAAGCAGGGGCGGGCCACTCCCCGCTACCAGTTTGCCAGACCCACAACGTTGCCGGGACCAGTGCCTATTCCTCCCCCTCGCGGCTGCCTCTCCTCGGGACGGCTCCGGCGGTGTGGGAGGGGGGCTTGCCCGCGTCGGCCCTGCGCATGAGGAGGACGAGCGCGGCGAGCACGGCGAGGACCAGGAGGAGCACCACGGTGCCGGTGTTGGGGCCGAACCCGTAGACGAAGACGTAACTCACCGACCCCGCCAGCAGCACGTAGTAGGTCATGGGCAGGAGGCTCTGGCGGATGAGGTCGCCCTCGCGTCCGGCCAGTCCGACCACCGCGGAGGCGGCGACCACGTTGTGCACGGTGATCATGTTGCCCGCGGCGCCGCCCACGGCCTGGGTGGCCACGACGGTCTCGGGCGGGATGCCGATGCGTTCGGCGGTGGAGAACTGGAAGAGGGAGAACATCAGGTTGGAGACGGTGTTGGAGCCCGCGACGAAGGCGCCCAGGGCGCCGATCCAGGGGGCGTAGAGCGGCCAGGTGCTCCCGCCCAGCTCGGCGGCTCCGGCGGCGAGGGTGAGCGGCATGCTCTCCATGGCGGTGTCGCCGAAGTCGCTTCCGGTGTTGATGAAGACGCGGACGAGCGGGACGGCGAAGAGCAGGGCGACGGCCGCCCCGGCCAGCTGTGATCCGGCCATCTTCCAGGAGTCGGCGATCTGGCGGCGCGTCATGCGGTGCAGGCCGTAGGTGGCCAGGCAGACGAGGACGAAGGTCGCTCCGGGCGAGTAGAGGGGTTCGACGAGTTGGGAGACGGGGGTGCCGAAGATGTCGGTGCCCCCGACCGTGACGCCGGTCAGCCAGTTCTCCAGGGGTGTGATGGTGCGGGTGGCCACCAGCAGCGCGGCGACCATGAGGTAGGGCGCCCAGGCGGCGAGGAAGCCGACCCGCCTGCCGTCGGCGAGCACGGTCTCGCCGTCTCCGGGGGAGATCCTGCCGCTCCAGCGGGCCAGCCAGTCCTCGCGGGGCGGGAAGTCCCAGGTCCGCTTGGGCATGAGGAAGCCCCTGCGCGCGGCGAGGACGACGATGACCAGGCCGGTGAGGCCGCCGAGGAGGCTGGTGAACTCCACGCCGAGGAAGTGGTTGTAGAGGACCGAGGGAACGGTCATGGCGAAGGCGGCGAAGAGCGCGAACCTCCACACCCCGAGGCCGTCGGAGAAGCGCCGGTTGCCGCCGTAGAAGCCGCAGAGCATGCAGCAGATGAAGAGCGGGACGAGGGTGCCGGCGACGGCGTGCAGCAGGACGGTCTGGAATCCGATGAGACTGACGAACCCGGGCATGTCCAGACCGAGTTCGGCGGCGCGGGCGGCGACCGCGGACGACCCCTCCAGCCCTCCGGAGACGCCGACGAGGATGGGCGTGCCCACCGCGCCGAAGCTGACCGGCGTGCTCTGGATGACCAGGCCGACCATGACGGCGGCCATCGCGGGGAAGCCCAGGGCGAGCAGGAGCGGCGCGACCACGGCGGCGGGGGTGCCGAATCCGGAGGCGCCCTCGATGAAGCTGCCGAACAACCAGCCGATGATGATCGCCTGGACGCGGCGGTCGGGGCTGATGTCGGTGAAGGTGGCGCGGATCGTGGCGACGGCGCCGCTCTTGGTGAGGGTGGAGAGCAGCAGCAGCGCGCCGAAGATGATGTAGAGCAGGCCGATCGCGAGGATGAGGCCCTGGACGGTGGAGGCCGCGATCGCGACCCAGTCGGTCTGCCAGAAGAGGACGGCGATGCCGACCACGACGACGTATCCGGCGGGCATCGCGTACATGGCCGGGAGGCGGAACCCGACGAGCAGGACGCCGACGAGGGCGATCGGGACGAGCGCGAGGAGGCTGAGTAGGGCGAGGTTGTCCATCCAGACGGCTCCCTGGTGCGGGGACTACTCGACGGCGCGACCCTAAATCGTTTTCCCGCCAGGGGATACACCCTTGTGTGATCCGCAACACAGTAGTGATCTTTTTCGTCTCACGGGCTGATTCTTCCGCGATTCGAAAGAAAAGCGGTGGAGAGCGCGGGCCGGTGGAGGCGGACCCCTCGGGCGCGCTCCCTACGGCCCGTACGGAGTCCGCCCGGTCGGGCACGGTTCGGCGGACATGGCGCGGACACGACGAGGCCCCCCTCCCGAAGCGGGAGAGGGGCCTGGTTCGACCGGGAGATTACGCGGGTCAGCGCTCGGGACCCACGGTGGTCTTCTGGATCTGGAGCAGGAACTCCGCGTTGCTCTTGGACTCCTTCATCTTGTCCAGGAGCAGCTCGATGGCCTGCTGGGCGTCGAGAGCGTGCAGCACCCGGCGCAGCTTCCAGACCACGCCGAGCTCCTCCGGCGACATGAGGATCTCCTCCTTGCGGGTGCTGGACGCGTCCACGTCCACCGCCGGGAAGATCCGCCTGTCCGCCAGGCTCCGGTTGAGCTTGAGCTCCATGTTGCCGGTGCCCTTGAACTCCTCGAAGATCACCTCGTCGGCGCGCGAGCCGGTCTCGACCAGCGCCGTGGCCAGGATGGTCAGCGAGCCGCCGCCCTCGATGTTGCGGGCCGCGCCGAAGAAGCGCTTGGGCGGGTAGAGCGCCGTGGAGTCCACACCGCCGGACATGATGCGCCCGCTGGCAGGGGCGGCCAGGTTGTAGGCGCGGCCCAGGCGGGTGATGGAGTCCAGCAGGACGACGACGTCCATGCCCATCTCCACGAGCCGCTTGGCTCGCTCGATGGCCAGGTCGGCGACGACCGTGTGGTCCTCGGCGGGCCGGTCGAAGGTCGAGTGGATGACCTCGCCCTTGACCGTGCGCTGCATGTCGGTGACTTCCTCGGGCCGCTCGTCGACCAGGATCACCATCAGGTAGCACTCGGGGTTGTTCTCGGTGATGGCGTTGGCGATCGCCTGCACCACCATCGTCTTGCCCGCCTTGGGCGGGGAGACGATCAGCCCACGCTGGCCCTTACCGATGGGGGCGACCAGGTCGATGATGCGCGTGGTGAGGATCTGCGACTCGGTCTCCAGGCGCAGGCGCTCCTGCGGGTACAGGGGGACCAGCTTGGAGAACTCCTGGCGGCCCCTGGCCTGGTCGGGCGACATGCCGTTGACCGAGTCCAGGCGCACCAGGGCGTTGAACTTCTCCCTGCGCTCGCCGTCCTTGGGCTGGCGGACCGCACCGATGATGTGGTCGCCCTTGCGCAGGCCGTGCTTGCGCACCTGGGCCAGGGAGACGTAGACGTCGCTCTGGCCGGGCAGGTAGCCGGTGGTGCGCACGAAGGCGTAGTTGTCCAGGATGTCGAGGATGCCCGCGACCGGCAGCAGGACGTCGTCCTCGCCGATCACCGGTTCCGGTTCCTGGCCCCCGCTGCGTCCGCGGCGGTCCCGGCGGTCCCGGCGGCGTCCGCGGCGGCGTCCGCCGAAGTCGTCGTCGTCGCCACCACCGCCACCACCGGAGCCGCGGCCCTGGTTCTGGCCGCCACCACCCTGCTGGGCGTTGCTGTTCGCGTTCTGGTCGTCACCGCCGCGGTTGCGGTTGCGGCGGTTGCGCTGGCGCTCGCGACCCTGCCCGGACCTGTTGTCACGGTCCTCGGCGGAGTCGGGGCCGTTCTTCTGGGGGGTGCTGGATGTCTTGGTCACGCTGCTCGCGGAGGTAGAGGATTCGGCGCCGTCCACGGCCCGGGGCTGGTCGCCGGGTTCGTCACCGCGTCGGCGGGACGAACGGCGACCGCGGGAGGGCTTCTCGCCCCGCCCGCCCTGGGGGTCGGTCACGGCCTGGTCCGACGGCTGCTTGTCCGCGCGCTTGCGCGGGGCCTCGTCCGTGCCCGGCGTCTCGGGAGCCTCGGCCCGGCCGTCGGTTGCCTCGACCTTACCGGCCTTGGACGCCGTCTCGGCGTTCTTTGCTGTTTTGGCCTTCGTGGGGCCGCCGACGGGGCCGCCCTGCTTGGCCTCGATCGCGGCGATGACGTCGCTCTTGCGCATGCGCCCCGTACCGGTGATACCCAGGCTGGACGCGAGCTTCTGGAGCTCGGGGAGCTTCAGGGCCGCGAGACCGGTACCGCGCGACGCCGTGCGGGACCGCGAGGGCGTACCTGTCGGCGCGCCATCGCCAGCCTCCGTCACGGAAACGCCGGTGGTGGCTTTGTCTTCGACCGCCGCGTCCGTTCGGAGTTCGGTGGTGTCGCTCACTAAGGGTCCTTCCCAAGGAGCGGGCGTCGGCCGTCAGCGGGTGCTGGAGCGGCCGGCCCGGTGGTGCGAACCGGCAGGGCCGGGTAGGGCGTGCCCCACGTGGATGTTCGGAAACCGGCGTGAAGGCGGTCCCGTACCCAATCGCGACGGGCTCTGGGTACAGCCAGACGTCGGGGCGGATGGCTCGGTGGTGTTGCCCGTCCATCGTGAAGACACGCTCATCCGAGGAGGAGCGGGCTGCGATGACGTTGGCGACAGCCGCGGAAGAACCGCGGACTCGACACGTCGGCCGCCGCTTCCGGTTGGTCGTGGGATCGGACCACCGGAGTATGGGACGCGAAGGCCGTTGTGGCGGATGAGCACTCACCCCGCAACGGGGCATCTGGTGCTTCACCTAGCCTAACACCACCAGAGGCCACGGCTATTCCTCGACACAGGTGCTACGAATGGGGAGATGGGGACCGCACCCCCGCCAGCTCCACGAGCAGGGGGCGTATGTCCCAATTCTTACCCGCCCTTCGGCGGATCGAATCAACCTGGTCCGCGATTTCCGGCGAATCCGCGGACGCCTTCCCCTCCCCCGTCGAGCACAGGACCAGGACCGTCGGCCCCGCGCCGGAGACCACCGCGGGCAGTCCCTCGTGTTGGCGCAGGTCACGGATGAGGTCGAGGGTGTCCGGCATGGCGGGAGCTCGATAGGACTCGTGTAGCCGGTCCCGCGTGGCCGCGTACAGGGCTTCGGGATGGCCACAAACGGCCGCGGTCATCAGCGCGGCGCGCCCGGCGTTGAACGCGGCGTCGCCGTGGGGCACCCGCTCGGGCAGCAGTCCGCGGGCCCGCTCGGTGGACAGCCGCCACCCGGGCACGCACAGCACCGGCAGGACGCGGGTGTCCGGGGTCAGGGACACCGCGCCCCAGCGGTCGCCGTCGCGGTAGGCGACCGTGTATCCGCCGTAGACGCAGGGGGCCACGTTGTCGGGGTGGCCCTCGATGTCCGCGGCGATCTGGTAGATGCCGTCGCGGTCCGGCCCGCCGCCGGGTCCGGTGCGCCCCAGCAGGGCGCTCGCGGCGGCCACGCCGCCGACGATCGCCGAGGAGGAGGAGCCGAGCCCGCGGGCGTGCGGGACGCCGTTGACGCAGGTCAGGTCGAGTCCGGGCAGTTCCTCCCCAGCCCGTTCGAAGGTCTCGCGCATGGCGCGCACCACGAGGTGGCGTTCGTCGAGGGGGACCTCGTCGGCGCCCTCTCCCTCGACGCGCACGCGCAGCTCGCCGTCCTCGCGCGGGGACGCCTCGAACGTGTTGTACAGGCGCAGTGCCAGGCCCAGGGCGTCGAAGCCCGGTCCCAGGTTGGCGCTGGTGGCGGGGGCCTGGACGGACACCCGGGTGGGGCGTGATGGGCTCACGTGAGGCTCTTTCGTTTCTTCTTTGGGGCTCCGCTCCGCTTCGCCCCGTGTTCGGGCGTCCCGAAGGCAGGGGGCTTCATCCTCGTCCACGCCTGTCGCTCGTTCCTCGCTCGCGGCTCGACTCGTCTTGCAGCACCCCGCCGACGCCCTCACACGTCTTCTCTGGGGCTCCGCTCCCTCCCGGCGGGCCGACGCGGTCCGGGAGAGGGATCAGGCCAGGTCGAGGGCCCGGGCCGCGGCGAGGGCGTCGACCGGGACGGTGGTGGCGGAGGAGGCTCCGGCCAGCGCCCAGTCGGGGTCCTTGAGGCCGTTGCCGGTCACGGTGCACACCACGCGGCTGCCGGGCTCGACCAGACCCGCCCGCACGGACTGGAGCAGGCCGGCCACGCTGGCGGCGGAGGCCAGCTCCACGAACACGCCCTCCTCGGCGGCGAGGAGCTTGTAGGCGGCCATGATCTGGCGGTCGGTGACCTTGTCGATGAGGCCGCCGGACTCGTCGCGGGCCTGCTCGGCGAGCTTCCAGGAGGCCGGGTTGCCGATGCGGATGGCGGTGGCGATGGTGCTCGGATTGGTGACGGGCGCGCCGTTGACGATGGGCGCGGAGCCGCTGGCCTGGAAGCCGAGCATGCGCGGGTCGCGGGTGGAGATCCCGTCCCTGGAGTACTCGGTGTAGCCCATCCAGTAGGCGGTGATGTTGCCCGCGTTGCCCACGGGGATGCAGTGGATGTCGGGGGCGTCGCCGAGGGCGTCGACGATCTCGAAGGCGGCGGTCTTCTGTCCCTGGAGGCGGTAGGGGTTGACCGAGTTCACCAGGGCGACCGGGTAGTCCACGCTGAGCTTGCGGGCCAGTTCGAGGCAGTCGTCGAAGTTGCCGTCGACCTGGAGCAGGCGGGCGCCGTGGACGAGGGCCTGGGCCAGCTTGCCCATGGCGATCTTGCCCTGGGGCACCAGCACGGCGCAGGTCATGCCCGCGCGGATGGCGTAGGCGGCGGCGCTGGCGCTGGTGTTGCCGGTGGAGGCGCAGATGACGGCCTTGGCGCCGTCCTCGGCGGCCTTGGTGATGGCCATGGTCATGCCGCGGTCCTTGAAGGACCCGGTGGGGTTGAGCCCCTCCACCTTGAGGAAGACCTCGCAGCCCGTGAGCTCGGACACGCGCGCGGCGGGCAGCAGGGGCGTGCCGCCCTCCTGGAGGGTGACAACGGGGGTGCTCTCGTTGACGGGGAGGCGGTCGCGGTACTCCTCGACGATGCCTCGCCACGCCCGTGCCATGCTCACGACTTGTCCCTTTCGGGTGGATGCGGCTTCGCTTGACGCGCGGTGGAAGAGGCGGGGTGCCCGGACGGCTCGGCGGCGCGTCCGTGGTCCCCACCAGCCACGAGTCTATGACCCCGTCCGGACTATCTCGAATCGCGGTCTGGTGTCTCATCATACGGACACGCGGGGTTGCGCGGCGCGGGCCGCACGGGTCCCGTGCGGCCCGCCATGGGGTTCTCGTCGGCCGCGCCGCGCCTCTTCCGCGCCGCGCGGACCCTCAGTCCGCGAAGGTCTCCACGCGCATCACGCTGGCCACCTCGCGCACCATCTCGTGGACGCGCAGATCCTCGACCGTGGCGCTGAGCGCGGCGTCGGGGGCGGGGTGGCTGACCAGCACCAGCTGGGCGTCGTCCCCGCTGCCCTCCTGCCGCACGTTCTTGATGGACACACCGTGGTCGGCGAAGATCTCCGCGACCTTGGACAGCACGCCGGGGCGGTCCGCCACGTCCAGCGCCACGTGGTAACTGGTGATGGTCTGGCCCATGTCGTGCACCGGCAGCCCGGTGTCGTGCCCGCCCTCGGCCACCGAGGTGTCGGCGAGGCGGTTGCGCGCCACCGCGACCAGGTCGCCCAGGACCGCGCTGGCGGTGGGGGTGCCCCCCGCCCCGGCCCCGTAGAACATCAGGCGCCCCGCGGACTCGGCCTCCACGAACACCGCGTTGTAGGCCTCCTTGACGCTGGCCAGCGGGTGCCCGACCGGGAGCATCACCGGGTGGACGCGCACGCCCACCGACTCCCCGTCCTGCGAGCGCTGGCAGATGGCCAGGAGTTTGACCACGCAGCCCATCGCGCGGGCGCTGGCGATGTCGCCCGCGGACACGGCGGTGATGCCCTCGCGGTGCACGTCGGCGGCGGTCACCCGCTGGGTGTGGAAGGCCAGCCGGGCCAGGATGGCGGCCTTGGCGGCCGCGTCGAAGCCCTCCACGTCCGCGGTGGGGTCGGCCTCGGCGTACCCGAGGGCCTGCGCCTGTTCCAGGGACTCGGTGAACCCGGCGCCCTGGGAGTCCATCCGGTCGAGGATGTAGTTGGTGGTGCCGTTGACGATGCCCAGCACGCGGTTGACCCTGTCCCCCGCGAGCGAGTCGCGCAGGGGCCGCAGCAGCGGGATCGCGCCCGCCACGGAGGCCTCGTAGTACAGGTCCACCCCGGCGTCGCGGGCGGCGGCGTGCAGGGTCTGGCCGTCCTCGGCGAGCAGGGCCTTGTTGGCCGTGACCACGGACTTGCCCGCCTTGATCGCGGCGAGGATCAGGGAGCGGGCCGGTTCGATGCCGCCGATGACCTCCACCACGAGGTCGATGTCGGGACGCGTGGCCAGGGCCGTGGCGTCGGTGGTCAGCAGCGCCGGGTCGACGCCGCGGTCGCGGCCGAGGCGGCGCACCGCGATGCCCCCGACCTCGATGGGCGAGCCCACCCTCGCGGCCAGTTCCTCGGACTGTTCGTTGACCAGGCGGACGACTTCCGATCCCACCACGCCGCATCCGAGCAGCGCCACCTTCATCGCCATTTGGGCGTGACTCCCACTTCTCTCGTGAATCCTCGTCTCGGGGCGGTCCTGCCGCCGTCGGGACCGTTCAGCCGACGTCGAGGCGGAGGAGGTCCTCCTCGCTCTCCCTGCGCACGATGACGCGGGAGCTCCCGCCGCGGACCGCGACCATGGCCGGCCGGGGCAGGTGGTTGTAGTTGCTCGCCATGGAGTAGCAGTAGGCCCCGGTGGCGGCGACGGCCACCAGGTCGCCCGGGCGCAGGTCGGCGGGCAGGTAGAGGTCGTGGACGATGATGTCGCCGCTCTCGCAGTGCTTGCCGACCAGGCGGGACAGCATGGGTTCGGCGTCGCTCTCTCGGGAGACGAGCTGACTGGTGTACTCCGAGCCGTACAGGGCGGTGCGGATGTTGTCGCTCATGCCGCCGTCGACGCTGACGTAGGTGCGGATGCCCTCGACGTCCTTGACCGTACCGACCTCGTAGACGGTGATCCCCGCCGGGCCCGCGATGGCGCGGCCGGGCTCGACCGCGATGCGCGGCACCGGCAGTCCGGCCTCCTCGCACTCGCGGCGCACGATGGAGGTGAGGCTCCCCGCGATGGTCTTGGGGTCCAAGGGGTCGTCGCCGGAGGTGTAGGCGATGCCCAGGCCGCCGCCGAGGTCGAGTTCGGCGAGGGTGACGCCCAGTTCCTCGTGGATGCCGGTGAGGAACCGGGTCACGCGGCGGGCGGCGACCTCGAAGCCGGAGGTGTCGAAGATCTGCGAGCCGATGTGCGAGTGCAGGCCGACGAGTTCCAGGTGCGGGGCGGCCAGGACGCGGCGGACGGCCTCGGCGGCGGCGCCGGTGCTCATCGCGAAGCCGAACTTCTGGTCGTCGTGGGCGGTGGCGACGAACTCGTGGGTGTGCGCCTCCACGCCGGTGGTGACGCGGATGAGGACCCTGGGCCGGGCGCCGAGCTCGGCGGCGATCGCCCCGAGGCGCTCGATCTCGTCGAGGGAGTCGATGATGACGCGGCCCACCCCGGCCTCGACGGCGCGGCGCAGCTCGGCGGCGGACTTGTTGTTGCCGTGCATGCCGATGCGCTCGGCGGGGACCCCGGCGGCCAGGGCGACGGTGAGTTCGCCGCCCGAGCACACGTCGAGCTTGAGCCCCTCCTCGTTCACCCAGCGCGCGACGGCCTTGGTCAGCAGCGCCTTGCCCGCGTAGTAGACGTCGGCGTCGGAGAAGGCGGTGCGGTAGTCGCGTGCGCGGCCGCGGAAGTCCTCCTCGTCCATGACGAAGAGTGGCGTGCCGTGGGTGGCGGCGAGTTCGCGCACGCCGACGCCGCCGACGGTGAGCTCACCGTCCGCGCGGCGCGCGGTGGCGGGCCACACGCGCGGGTCGAGGGCGTTGAGGTCCTCGGGCGGCAGCGGCGGGTTGTCCTCCGGCAGGATCTCCGCGTGGCGGGAACCGGCGGGGTGGGCGTAGCGGCTCATGATGGGCTTTCGACTGGGACTGTACGGCTGTGCGGGTCGGCGGTACCTTCTACCCCCATTGTCCACCGAACCGATCGGAACACCAGGGACGGGTACGGCCACCGGGGGGCACGGGTGCCTACAGCCTTGTGGGCGCTGACACCCCGAGCAGGAGGAGTCCGGTGTGGAGGACCCCGGCGACGGCTGCTGGCAGGGCCGGGTCCGCGGCGGTCCGCTCGGTGGCTTCGGGGACCGCGGCGGAACACGTCCGCCACTCATCGTAGGCACTGGTCAGCGCCTCCAGGTATCGGACCAGGATATGGGGTTCCTCTCGGCGGGCGGCCGTGTCCAGGACGCTGGGGCCGTCGAAGAGGAGGCCGCGCACGGCGGCGGTGCGGTCGGGGCAGGCCGCGGGGGGCGGCACGCCCTCGGTGCTCCAGCGCACGAGGCTGGTCGCGTGGGCGTGGGCGTAGCGCATCCGGAAGGCGGGGTTGGCGTCGGTCAGGCGGGCCCAGGCCCCGGGGTACTCGGCGGAGGGCAGCACCGGCAGGTCGCGTCCGGTGGTCTCGGTGCCGCGTGGACGTTCGGGCACCGACCGACAGAAGGCGATGCGTGCGCTGTCCTCGCCGACCGCGCCGAGGGCGCGCGCGGCGGGGGTGAGCAGCTCCCGGTGTCCGCCGTCGAGGTAGGGGTCGCGCCAGGAGGGTTCTCCGCCGGGCCCGGGCGGAGGGACCTGGGGTCCGACGGCCAGGGCGATGCGGGCGCGGGCGTCGGCGCGGGCGAGCCTGCGGGCCTGGGCGACCGGCCCGGCCTCGTGCAGGACGGAGGCGGGCCACTCCCCCTCGCCGTCCCAGTCCCTGCCGGTGAGGAAGCGGGGCCCGTCGGACGCCGCGGCGAGCAGGGCGCCGCGCTGGCGTCCGGTGAAGGTGATGTTGAGGAAGCCGCGGCCGTCGCCGGTGACACGGTCGAAGTCCACCAAACCCTCGTCGCGCATGGCCGAGAGCTCGGCGGCGACGCGGTCGCGGACCTCGGCGCGGCGGTCCCCCCGACGCTCGGGCCCACGGCCGCCCGCGCCGCCCGACAGGCGGGGCGGCAGGGCGGTGGCGGCGTCGGCGCCCCCGTTCGCGTGGTCGTTGCGGGGCCACACGAAGGGGATCGCGTCGGGGTCCAGGCCCAGGGCCCGAGCGGCGGCCTCGCGGACGGCGGCCTCCAGGTGCCTGGGGGTCACTCCCGCCCCCTGTCGACCAGACTCCGGATGATGTCGATGAGCACGTCGGGGTCGAAGGGCTTGGTGACGTAGGCGTCCACGGCGAGGCGCCTGCCGCGCTGGTGGTCCGCCTCCTGGGTGCGCGCGGTGACCATGATGATGGGGCGGTCGCGGGTACGGGCGTCGGCGCGCAGGCGCTCGACGGCCGTCCACCCGTCCACACGGGGCATCATGGCGTCCATGGTGACCACGTGCGGGTCGATGTGCGCGGCGCGGTCGAGGCAGTCCTGGCCGTCCACCGCGGTGAACACCTCGAACCCCTCCAGTTCGAGGTTCAGGCGGATGAGCTCGCGGATCACGTCGTCGTCCTCGACGACGAGAACCCGTGTGGGTAGGGCGTTCACGGGCGCGACACTACCGCCGCCGGGTGACACGGCACCACCGGATCGCGGTGATCGCCGGGCCGGGCCGAGCGCGGCGGTAACGGGTGGACGAAGAACGGCGTGATCCTGCTAGAGTTGTTCACGCAAGCCAGCCCCCTTAGCTCAGGGGATAGAGCATCGGCCTCCGGAGCCGGGTGCGCAGGTTCGAATCCTGCAGGGGGCACCCACAGCGGACCAGCGGGATCGCCCAGCTGGCCAGCCGAAACAACGCCGACCACCACGGTCGGCGTTCTTCGTTTTCCGTCACCTGACGCCACGTTCCCCGGGCTTTCCCGGACACACGGCGGACAGGACGTGCAGCGCGAAGGGCGGGGACGCCGAGAGCACTCGGTGTCCCCGCCCCGGGTATTTCGGCCGCCCGTGATCAGGTCACCGGCAGACGCCCGTCCGGTCGTTCCGGCGTGGTGGGGAGTGCCCGGTCAGGCACGTCCGGGCAGCGGCCAGGAGCCGTCCACGACCGCCTCGGGGTCCCTGCGTCGCAGGTAGTCCTGGAAGCTGGCGGCCTGTTCGGCCTTCCAACCGACCTGTGCGGCGTGCAGGTCGTCGATGTCCATGGCCGCCAGTTCGGGGTGGGTGGTGGCGAGCTTCCAGGCCAGCCGGGCGGCGGCCAGCGCGTCCGCGGCGGCCCCGTGCGCCTGCTCGGCGTCCAGGCGCACGCCGTGGTGGGCGCACACGTCGACCAGCTTGCGCGAGCCGCGCCGGAAGGTGTCGAAGCGCTTGTCGATCACCAGCGGGTCCAGGACGCGCAGCGCCCCGTCCAGGCGCGCCCCGGCGTCGTGGCGCCGCGTCTCGGCCGTGAGCAGTCCCAGGTCGTAGGGGGCGTTGTAGACCACCACCGGCAGTCCGTCCGCCGCCGCCTTCTCCAGCGCGGCGCCGATCTCGGGCACCGCCTCGGCGGCGGGGCGGCCGTGGGAGCGGGCGTGCTCGGTGGTGATGTGGTGGATGTCGGTGGCCTCCTGGGGGATGTCGATCCCGGGGTCGATGAGCCAGGTGGTGACGTCCTTGGTGCGGGCCACGGGGTCGATGCGCCACAGGGCGGCGGTGACGATCCGGTCGTTGGCCAGGTCCAGGCCGGTGGACTCGGTGTCGAACGCGGCCATGGGCCGGGTGTGCCAGGTCATGGGGACCTTTCCGGGTCGGGATGTGCCGTAGGTACCCGCTCCGGCGCGTGTTGCGCCGGAACGGGTGAACTTTCGCGGGCACGCCCCGTCCGGCGTCGGTGCCGACGCGGGGCTTCACGGGCGGCCTCCCAGCCGGTACCCACCCGGCGCGGCCCTGCCCCGCAGGCGTTGTCCACAGGCGTGGGCGGCCTCTGGTGCGGCGGGTGCGCGTGCCCTAACTTCGAGACATGAAGTTCCTGGTACGCGAACGCGTTTTCGACATCGGTGACGACTACTGGGTGACCGACGAGGCGGGTGAGAAGGTCTTCCTCGTGGACGGCAAGGCGCTGCGGCTGCGCACGACCTTCGAGCTCAAGGACACCGACGGCACCGTCCTGGCCGTCATCCGCAAGAAGCTGTTCAGACTGCGCGACCAGATGAGGGTCGAGCGGGAGGGCGGCGCCACCGCCACCGTGCGCAAGCGCCTGGTCAACCCGCTGCGCGACAAGCTCGTGGTGGAGGTGGAGGGCGCACCGGACTGGGAGGTGACCGGGGACTTCCTCGGCAAGGAGTACGTGATCAGCGACGAGCACGGCACCGTCGCGCACGTGTCCCGCAAGTGGTTCCGCGTCCTGGACACCTACGCGGTGGACGTGAACACCCACCGCGCCGACCTCGCCGGGGACCCCGCCCTGGTGATCGGCGTGGCGGTGGCCGTGGACACCCTCACCCGCGACGAGGACGACGAGGAGGAGGGGCCGCAGGACTGAGCCGGGTCGCCTGCCACGTCGTCGAAGTCCTGGTCGGGATCGTCGTCGGAGTAGTACGGCAGCGGCAGCTCCTCGCCCGCGAACCGGATGCGCAGCCACCACCGCTCGCCCCCGGCAAGGTGCCGGACCAGTCCGTGCGGGCTCGTGTCCGAGGGCTCCACCGATCTCGCGGAGAGCTGCTCCGGAGTGAGCCCGGCGCACTTGGCCGCGAAGGTGGCCCGGTGCCAGTCGAGGTAGGCGGTGAGGATCTCGCGTTCGCTCCCGGCCAGGGGCAGGAACGGTCGGTCGGCCCCTTCCCAGCTGGGCGAGCGGTGGACGGGAGGGATCGCGTGCATGCCACCAGTGTGCTCCCGGCCCACGACGGTCCGCGCCCGGCGCCCCGGCACCCGCCGCCGGGTTCTCCCCCCGCTGGAGACGGTGGCTGGCTGTAGTGCCCGGGGTGTTCGCGATGGACCAGACTGTCGTTGGTCGACGGGCGTTCGTTGGTCGACGGGCGTGAGGAAGGGACGACGGGGATGGGTGTGGTCTGGAGGCGGGCGCTGAGGGCCAGCACGTACCTGCTGGTGGTCCTGGGCTCGGGACTGGTGACGCTGGCGATGCTGCCGCTGACCCTGGCCGTGGCGCTGACCATCCCGGTCGGGGGCCTGGGGTTCGTGCTGCTCCCGCGCTGGATGGGGCTCCTCGGCCGGTGGGCCTCCTGGCACCAGGGGTGGGCCTCCCGCTTCCTGGGTGTGCCGGTTCCGCGCGTCCGCGGCAGGGAGGCGTCCGGCTTCCGGGAGCTGTGGGGTCGGCCGTCCACCCGCCGTGTCCTGCTGTGGTTGCCCGCGTTCGCGCCGGCCAGCACCGTGCTTGGGCTCGTGGGGCTGCTGGCCCTCGCGATGCCGCTGAGCGCGCCGCAGTACCTGTTCTGGTGGGCGGTTCCGGAGGCGGAGCCGTTGCAGCTCCTGTGGCTTCCGGTGCTGGACTGGGGCACGGCGCTGGTCACCGGGATCGGGTACACGGTGGTCGGGTGCGCGCTGGGCCTGGGCGCGGCCGTTCCGGCGGCCCGGGCCCACGCCCGCATGACCCTGGCGCTGCTGGCCCCCACCGAGGCGGAGCTGCTGGCGGCCCGGGTGGACGAGCTGAGCCGCACGCGCGCCGACGTGGTGGACGCGCACGGCGCGGAGCTGCGCCGGATCGAGCGCGACCTGCACGACGGCACCCAGGCGCGGCTGGTGGCGATCGCGATGCAGGTGGGCGTGGCGCGGGAGGCGGTGGAGGACCCGGCCGTGGCCGCGCTGCTCGGGAACGCCCACGAGGGCGCCGAGGAGGCGATGGCCGAGCTGCGCGAGGTGATCCAGGGCATCTACCCGCCGATCCTCGCCGACCGGGGCCTGGCCGGGGCGCTGACCGCGCTGGCCGCCCGCACCACCGTTCCCACCCGCCTGGACGTGGGCGAGCTGGGCACGCTGCCAGTGGCGGCGGAGACCGCGGCCTACTTCGTGGTCACCGAGTCGGTCACCAACGCGGTCAAGCACAGCGGGGCCGAGGAGATCTCCGTGCGCCTGGAGCGGGCGGACGGCGTGCTGCGGGTGACGGTGCGCGACGACGGATCAGGCGGGGTGGACGAGGAGCGCGGCAGCGGGGTGCGGGGACTGCGCCGCCGGGTGGCCGCCCTGGACGGTACGGTACGCGTGGACAGCCCGGCGGGCGGGCCGACCGTGATCGACGTGGAGATACCGTGCGGATCGTGATCGCCGAGGACAACGTGCTGCTGTCGGCGGGACTGGAGCTGCTGCTCTCCACCAGGGGTTTCGAGGTGGCCGAGGTGGCCGCGGACGCGGCGGCCTTCGCCGACGCCGTCGACCGTCACCGGCCCGACCTGGCCATCGTGGACGTGCGGCTGCCGCCGAACTTCCGCGACGAGGGCATCCACGCGGCGATCGGGGCCCGCCGCAGGCACGAGGCGCTGCCGGTGCTGGTGCTCTCGCAGTACGTGGAGAGGGACTACGCCGGGGAGCTGCTGGCCGACGGCCGCGGCGGCGTGGGCTACCTGCTCAAGGACCGGGTGGGCCGGGTGAGCGAGTTCGTGGACGCGCTGCGGCGGGTGGCCGGGGGCGGCACGGTGATGGACCCGGCGGTGGTGCGGCAGCTGCTGGCCCGCCGGGTCCGCGACCCCCTGGAGTCGCTCACCCGGCGTGAGAACGAGGTCCTGGCGCTGATGGCGGAGGGGCTCGACAACGGGGAGATCGCCGAGCGGATCGTGGTCACGGAGAACGCGGTGCACAAGCACGTCGGCAACATCTTCGCGAAGCTGGGGCTCTCGCCCTCCGACAGCGGGCACCGCCGGGTGCGCGCGGTGCTCGCCTACCTCGGCAGCAGGTGAGCGGTCCCGGCCGGTTCCGGCGGGGTGGCACCCGACGGGGAGCGGATCAGCGGCCGGGCGCCGGGGCCTCCCCACCGGCACCCCTGCGGGTGATCAGCAGGCCGGTGGCGGCCGCGGTGAAGAACATCAGCACGCCGTACACCGCCGACGGGACGGCCATCTCGGTGCTGCCGAGCAGGGCCGGGCTGAGCGCGATGGCCAGGGACAGCGTGGTGTTGTGCAGGCCGATCTCCATGCAGGAGGCGATGGCCTCGGGGCGGCCGGTGCCCAGGACGCGCGGCGCCCAGTAGCCGATGGTGAGGCTGGCGATGTTGAACAGCAGCACCATCAGCCCCACGGACACGATGTAGTCGCCGATGTTGTCGAGTTCCTGGTAGAGCGCGACGGCGATGACGCCGAACAGCACCACGACGGAGGCGATCTTGACCGGCCTCTCCATGCGCCGGGCGAAGGCGTCCGCACGGGCCCTGACGAGCATGCCGACCGCGACGGGGACCAGGATGACCGCGAACACCTGGAGGACCTTGCCGACCTGGAGGCCGAGGGTGTCGCCGTCGCCCATGAAGCGGGCGATCGCCAGGTTGGTGATCAGCGGCAGGGTCACCATGGCGGTGAGGGAGTTGAGCGCCGTCAGGGAGATGTTGAGCGCGACGTTGCCGCGGAACAGGTAGCTGTACAGGCTGGCGGTGGTGCCGCCGGGCGAGGCGGCGAGCAACATCATGCCGACCGCCAGGGCGGGCGGCGGGTCGAAGAGCAGGACGAGGACGAGGCAGACCAGGGGCAGGACGAGGATCTGGCAGCCCAGGACGAGCGCGACCGTGCCGGGCATCCTGGTCAGCCGGACGAAGTCCCCGACGGTCAGGCTCAGGCCGAGGCCGAGCATGATGACGGCGAGTGCCGCCGGGAGCGCGATCGTGGCGATGGTGGAATCCATGGGCGGACACCTCGGGGCGGGCCGCGCGGGGGGCGCGGTTCGGCGGTCGGGGGAGTGGCCGGCCGTCGCGGACCGCGGAGGTGAGGGTGCCGGCCTGGGGCGCCGCGTGCGGTGTTACGGGCCCGCCGGCCCGTGCGGATCGGGGATCGCGCCGTCCCGTGATCCGCGCCACATGTGGCTACTGGCCAGTATGCTGGCACGCCCCCGCCCGGGTGACAAGAGCGGACGCCCGGTCCGGATCTCCCCGTCCCCGGCCCTGGCAGGGCTCAGTCACCCGCACGCGCCGCCCGGATCTCCCCGGCCCCGCCCCGGCAGGGCTCAGGCGGCGGGCCAGGAGCTGCCGGTGAGGTCGTAGGCCAGGTGGAACCACACCTTGCGGATGCTGGGGTGGCCGTTGTCGCCCCAGGCGGTGGCGAAGCTGTCGACCAGGGCCAGGCCCCGGCCGTTCTCCGCGGTGAGCCGGTCGCCCTCCAGCGGTCCGGCGCTCAGCGGGCCGTCCTCTCCGGGCTGGGAGCGCGTGGGCCTGCCGTTGTCCCGGCAGACCAGCGTGAGCCCGTTGGGCGCCCGGGTCACCCGCAGCACGAAGGTCTGACCCTCCTCGCCGGAGCGGCTGTGCCGGATGGCGTTGGTCGCCAGCTCGGTGCCCAGCAGCGAGAAGACGTACCGGTAGTCGCTGTCCCGGGTGGCCGCGCAGGTGTCCAGGAAGGCGCGGGCCAGCGGCACGCCCGCGGGCTCTCCGGGGAACTCCCAGTGGCGTTTGGTGAAGGGGACCGGCGGCCGTCCGTTGAAGTAGTGCCGGTACTCGTCCGGGACATCCGTGAGGACGGTGTCCTCGGCCTTGGCCAGAGCCGGCACGGAGACGAGCGTGGGCATGGGAGGACTCCTTCGGCGGGGCGGCTCAGTGGGCAGGCGAACCGTGGGAGGGGGCGGCTGCGGGAGCGTCCCGGGACCGCCTTCGGGGGAGGGGCGGCGGGAACGGCTACGACCTTACGCGATCAGACCCCTGTGGGACAGGGGATGCGGGTGTGGTGAGTCCCCGAAATCCCGCGCGTTCTCCGGTCCGCCTTCCCCGGCCCGGCCCGCCGCTCAGCCCACGGCCCCGAGCGCCTCCTCGGCGGCGGCCTCGGCCGCGGACCGCTCGGCGGGTACGAGCCCGACCCGGGTGCGGCGGTCCAGCAGGTCAGCGGCGTCCATGGCCCCCTCGTGGCGCACCCCGAACCGGAGCTCGGCCCCGGTGACCCCGCGGACGAGGGGGGTGAGCAGCGCCGGGTCGGCGTCGGCCTCGGCCAGCACGTCGACCGCCTCGGTGCCGTACCTGGCCACCAGGCGGCGCGGGGCGGCCACGGCGTCGAGCTCCTCGTGCGGGGCGGCGCCGACCAGGGGCAGCGTGCGGGTCCGGCAGGGGTTCGCGGACAGCCCGCGGGAGCGCACCGCGGCGTCGACGGCCTGCTCGGCCATGGCGCGGTAGGTGGTGAGCTTGCCGCCGACCACGGTGACGGTGCCGTTCGGGGCGACCGTGACGGAGTGCTCGCGGGACAGGTCGGCGCTGTCCCCGGCCCCGCGCACCAGCGGGCGCAG
Organism: Nocardiopsis synnemataformans; assembly: GCF_965343085.1. Taxonomy (NCBI): domain Bacteria; kingdom Bacillati; phylum Actinomycetota; class Actinomycetes; order Streptosporangiales; family Nocardiopsidaceae; genus Nocardiopsis; species Nocardiopsis synnemataformans. Next base: position 42,419 of record NZ_CBDRFA010000011.1, read on the forward strand.
CCCGGCGAAGGCACCGAGGACGTCGCCGCGGTCCAGGCGGGTCTCCAGGGCCCGGTTGAACTGGTCCAGCAGGAAGTCCACGTCGCTGTCGGGCACCTCGGGCACGTTCGGGACGGGGCCGTCCACGGGCTCGTCGGTGAGCCCGGCCAGGACCCGGCCGTCCGGCTGGGGCAGGGCGAACACGAAGCGGCTGGCGCTGCCGTCGACCGGCACGGTGAGCGCGGCCCGGGGACGGCCCAGGGAGGCGCCGTCGAACACCAGGTGGCTGCCCCGGCTGGGGCTCAGCCGTACGTGGGGGTCGAGCCGGTCGGCGTGGACGCCGGTGGCGTTGACGACCGCGCGCGGGCGCACGGGGACGATCCGGCCCGTCACCCCGTCGCGCAGCACGGCGCCGTCGGCGGCCAGGCTCTCGGCCGAGCAGCGGGTGAGGACCCGGGCGCCCTCGCGGGCGGCGGTGCGCGCCAGGGCGACCACGAGGCGGGCGTCGTCCACGAGCTGGCCGTCGAAGGTCACGACGCCGCCGAGCAGCCCCCGCCGCGCGACGCCGGGGACCAGGCGCAGGGTCTGGCGCGGGCCGACCACCCGGGGCCGGGGCAGCACCCCGCCGGGGGTCCCGGCCAGGACCCGCAGCAGGTCGCCCATCCCCGCCCCGGCGCGGACGAGCAGGGCGCGTGGGAGTCCGGTCCCCCGGTGGACCGGGACGACTATGGGCAGGGGCCGCACCAGGTGGGGCGCGGTGACCCGCATGAGGACGTCGCGCTCGCGGGCGCTCTCGTAGGCGATGGCGACCTGCCCCCTGGCCAGGTAGCGCAGGCCGCCGTGGACCAGCTTGGAGCTCCAGCGGCTGGTGCCGAAGGCCAGGTCGTGGCGTTCGACCAGGACGGTGGACAGGCCGCGCGAGGCGGCGTCGAGCGCGACGCCGGCGCCCGTCACTCCCCCGCCGACGACCAGGAGGTCGATCCGGGGGTCGTGCTCCAGCGCGGCGAGGTCCGCCGCGCGCCGGGCGGTGTTGAGGGAGGAGGACGTGTGGACCGCGGGGCTCATGGGTTCTCCCGGTTCGGCGGGCGGAGGTAGCCGTCCAGGAGGGCGGCGAGCTCGTCAACGAGGCCGGACTCGTCGGTGACGTCGGCGAACAGTCGGCGGGAGGTGACCGTGCCCTGGACCGTGACCAGCACGAGGCGGGCCAGCACCGCGGGGTCGCCCGCGCGCACCGATCCGTCGCGCTGGCCCTCGGCCACGACCGGCTCCACCAGTTCGAGGGCCGCGCGGTGGCTGGTGCCCAGCCGCTGGAACGTGTAGGTCGCCAGGAGTTCGGGCTCGGTGTCCACGATCCGGACGAACAGCGGGTGGGCGAGCAGCGCGCGGGCGACCCCGGCCGCGTGCCGGACCAGTCGGGCGCGCACGTTCTCCTCCGCGGACCCGCCGCCGGAGCCGTCCCCCTCCTCCGCGAGGATCCGCCGCAGTTCCCGCGTGAGCAGGTCGGCGACGAGCGCGGTCGCGTCGGGCCAGCGCCGGTACACGGTGGGCCGGCTGACCCCGGCGCGGCGCGCCACGTCGGTCAGGGTGGTGCGGCGCACCCCGAAGGCCTCGACGCAGGCGCGGGCCGCGTCCAGGATGCGGTCTTCAACGTTACTTATTGACGCCATATGTAAAACTGTAGAGCATGACTGACGACACTTCCCCCGGGCCCGCCCCCGAGATGAGCTGGTTCGCGTGGGGCGACCCCGCCCGGGCGCGCGCGCTGGACCCCGGCCTGCGCGACCTGGTCTCCCAGGTGCTGCGGGCCCCGCTCGCGGACCTGCCGCCGGTCCCCGAGGAACGGGTAGAGCTGGCCCCCTCACGGCTGGACGGGCGGCTGCGCGGACTGCTCTCCGGTGTGGTCGGGCCCGGCCACGTGGACGACGGGGACGCCGCCCGGCTGCGCCACAGCGGCGGCAAGAGCACCCCCGACCTGCTGCTGCGCCGCGCGGGCAGGGCCGACCCCGCCCCGGACGCCGTCCTGTACCCCGCCGACCACGACCAGGTGCAGCGCGTCCTGGAGGTGTGCTCGGCCGAGCGCGTGTCCGTGGTGCCCTTCGGCGGCGGCACCAGCGTGGTGGGCGGGGTCACGCCCCTGCGCGGCGGCCTGCGCGCCGTGGTCTGCCTGGACCTGCGCCGCCTGGACCGGCTGGTGTCGGTGGACACCGCCTCCATGACCGCCGTCCTGGGCGCGGGCGTGCGCACACCGCGCGCCGAGGCGCTGCTGGCCGAGCACGGGTGCACGCTCGGGCACCTGCCGCAGAGCTACGAGTACGCGAGCGTCGGCGGCTACGCGGCCACCCGTTCCAGCGGGCAGGCCTCCTCCGGGTACGGCCGCTTCGAGGACATGGTGGTCTCGCTGCGCGCGGCCACCCCGCGCGGCACCCTGGACACGGGCGGCCCGCCCGCCTCGGCGGCCGGGCCGGACCTGGGCCGCCTGCTGCTGGGCTCGGAGGGGACACTGGGCGTGATCACCGAGGTGGGCCTGCGGATCCGCCGCCGCCCCGAGCGCGTGCTGGACGAGGCGTGGTCCTTCCCCGACTTCGCGACGGGGATGGACGCGCTGCGGACCCTGGCCCAGTCCGGGATCCGGCCGACCATGGCGCGGGTCCTGGACGAGGCGGAGACCTTCGTGGGAGCGGCCATGGCGGGGCGCGAGGCCCTGCCCGGCTGCCAGGCAGTCCTGGGCTTCGAGGGCACCGGCGCCGAGGTGGACGTGTGCGCGGCCGCGGCTCGGGAGGCCATGGCCGGAGCGGGCGGCGCCCCGCTGGGCCCCGAACCGGTGGCGCACTGGCGGGACAACCGGTTCTCCGCGCCCTACCTGCGCGACTCCCTGCTGTCGGCCGGGGCCTTGGCCGAGACCCTGGAGACCGCGGCACCCTGGAGCGGCCTGCTCCCGTTGTACGCGGCGGTCTCCGCCGCGCTCACCGGGGCGCTGGAGGACGGGGAGGGCGGCGCCGTGGTGATGTGCCACGTGTCGCACACCTACCCCACGGGGGCCTCGCTGTACTTCACGGTGGTGACGGCGGCCGGGGCTGCGCCGCTGGAGCGTTGGGGCCGTGCCAAGCGGGCCGCCTCGGAGGCGATCGCGGCCAACGGCGGGACGATCACCCACCACCACGCGGTGGGGACCGACCACCTGCCGTGGATGGCGGCGGAGATCGGCCCCCTGGGCGGGGAGGTGCTGCGCGCGGTCAAGGCCGCGCTGGACCCGGTGGGCGTCCTGAACCCGGGCAAGCTCATCCCCGCCCCGTAGGGCGCCGTCCGGTCAGGACCCCGTGGGACGCCGTCCGGCCGGGGCCCGGGGCCGGTCGCCCGTCCCCGGGCGGACGTCAGGCCCGTTCGCTCTCGCGGGAGAGCTGGCGCTCCACCCGTCCGGCGAAGTCGGCGAGGAAGTCCAGCGTCTCGGCCTCCTCGACGCCGTCGTCCCCGACCGTGTAGGAGACCGAGACCGAGACCGTCACGTTGACGGTGGCGAAGAACACCGCACCGTAGGCGTCGCTGTCGCTGTACTCGTCACTCTCGTAGAGGACCGCGTATCCGGTGTCGCCCGCGGACACGGGGCGCCAGTCCAGGACCACCGTCTCCTCCTCGTGGTGTCCCTCCTCGCGGTCCCGGAGTTCGTCCTCCAGCTCCCCGTGGAGCTCCTCGACGATCTCCCCGCCGTCCTCGTACTCGAAGAGGGAGACCATGACGTGTACGGGGTAGGCGTCGACGTTCCCGACGCTGCAGCTGAGGTAGCCGAGCATGCCCCCCTCGGCCAGGTACCCCGCCTCGTCGTCCTCGACGGAGGTGAACTCGCCCTCGGCGCGGGAGCTCTCGGTGCCGGGCACGGCGTCCACCACCTCGGCGGGCAGCAGACGTCCGCAGCTGGGCAGTTCGGCGTAGGGGCGGCCGTCGGCGATGTTCCACACCACGACGCCGAGGGAGACCGCCAGCAGGACCGCCGCGGCGGCGCCGCCGATGACCAGGCCCCTGCGGGGGCGCCGGGGCGGACCGGGCTGCGCCGGGTGGCCGGGGACGGGCGGCTGCTGTGGCGGCGTGCCCCCGGACACGCCGTATCCGGGCTGGGCGGGCGGGACGTGGGAGTGGCCGGGCGGGAAGGGCGGCCGACCGCCCGGCGGCTGCCCCGGCTGCCCGGGGAAACCCTCCGGGGCCTGCGGTCCGGGACGCGGCTGCCCGGGGAAGCCCGGCTGGGGCTGTGATCCCGGATGGGGCTGGCCCGGCTGGCCGGGGAAGGGCTGCCCTCCGGGGGGACCGGGGAACGAACCGTCGTTCGGGGGATAGGTCATCGGCTCTGCGGCGTCGACCCGTCCGGCGGACGGACGCCGCGCCTCCTCACCAATGTTCGTCGGCCGCGCGCGGCGGCCGGGCACCGCCCCGTCCCGTGTGGGAGGCCCGGGCGTGTGCGTCGGTATGTCACCCCAAGTATTCCCAACCCGGGCCGTCGCGTCATACCCGAGGCCGCAACCGGCCTACTCGGTCTCGCCGACCGAGGCGAGCTGGCCCTCGATCTCGCCGGCCAGGTCCTCCACCCGCTCCATTCCGTCCGGGAGCTCCTGCTCACCCTCCGGGTACCCGTAGAAGACGATCACCACCAGGTTGTCGACGAGAAAGGTGCTGGAGGCGGAGTGCTCCCCTGTGCCGAACATCGCGTCGGAGGAGGCCACGGAGTAGCCGCCGTCACCATGTGACGTGGGCTGCCAGACGGCCTCGTCGAAGTCCATGCCGTCCTCGAAGGACAGCTCGCCGACCTCTCCCGGAGGCAGCGCCCCCTCGGCCCCCTCCAGAACGTCGAGGAGTTCCTCGTGCTGCTCCTCGATGTCGGTGCCCTCCGGCTCGAAGAGGCCGACCATCACCGTGAAGGAGCTCTCCCCGTCCCCCGCGGCCACCTCGCAGTGGAGCTGGCCCCGACCGTCGTCACCGTCCTCGGCGGGGGAGAACTCCCCCGACATCTCGAGGTCCTGCGTCTCGATCGCCTCCTGGAACATCTCCAGGGGCAGGGCCTCCTCGCAGTCGGGGAACGAGGTGTACGCCCTGGGCCCCGACACGGCCACGGCGACGCCGACGACGGCGACCAGCAGGACGGCCGCGCCGGCCGCGCCGCCGATCAGCAGGTTCCGGCGGTTCTTTCCACCCGAGGGCCCGGGGGGACCGGTCGGCGGGTGGGGTCCCTGCGGCGGCTGGCCTCCGGGGGGTCCCTGGTATCCAGGAGGGCCCTGGTAACCGGGAGGACCGTACGGACCTTGCTGGTAGGGGCCCTGGTTGGGGTTGGAGGGGCCCTGGTAACCGGGAGTGCCGTACGGGCCCTGCTCGTAGGGGCCCTGTCGGTGCGGCCCCTGGTTGGGGTCGAAGGGGCCTTGGGGCGGGGGAACGGACATGGGGAAGGGTCTCCTCGGGAAAGGCGCGATCACGTGACGTCCCCTCTGATGCGCGTACCGCTTCGGGGGTTTGCCGACCAAGGTCCCTTGTTTCCCCGGATCCTCCCATGACCGGTTCTCCCGCCCGCGGGACCGCGCACACCGCGGAACCGGCCGCGGCGGCCCTCCGCTGCCCCGACAATGGATGCCGTGGCACGAGGAAAGCTCCGCATCTATCTGGGATCGGCCCCCGGTGTCGGCACCACGCACAACGCCCTGGCCGAGGCCCGCCGCCGGGCCGAACGCGGCACCGACGTCGTGGTCGCGGCCGCCCACACCCACCGCCGCGCACGGACCTCCGCGCTCCTGGAGGGGCTGGAGCGGGTTCCACCGCTGGCGTCCGGCTCCGTGGACACCGCGACCGTGATCGCGCGCGCCCCGGCGACGGCGCTGGTCGACGACCTCGCCCGTGCCAACCCGCCCGGCTCGCCCAACGCCACCCGCTGGCAGGACGTGGAGGAGCTGCTGGATGCGGGCGTCGACGTCCTGTCCACCGTGGGCATCCACCACCTGGAGTCCCTCAACGACGTGGTCCACCAGATCACCGGCGCGCGCCCCCGGCAGACCGTCCCCGACCACGTGGTGCGCCGCGCCGCGGAGGTCGAACTGGTGGACGTCACCCCCCAGGAGCTGCGCCGCAGGATGGCGCGCGGCGACATCCACCCGGCCGAGAGCGTGGACGCGGCCCTGGCCGACTACTACCGGGAGGGCAACCTGGCGGCGCTGCGCGAGCTGGCACTGCTGTGGACCGCCGACCGGGTGGAGGAGAGCCTGGCCCGCTACCGCGGCGAGCACGAGATCCGGCGGACCTGGGAGGCCCGGGAGCGGGTCGTGGTGGCGCTCACCGGCGGCCCCGAGGGCGAGACGCTGATCCGGCGGGCCGCCCGCGTGGCCGCCCGCTCGCGGGGCGGTCACCCCCAGCCCAGTCACCTACTGGCGGTGCACGTGGTGCCGCCCAACGGCATGGCGCAGGCGCCCACCGACGACCTGCTGCGGCAGCGCAGGCTGCTCGTGGAGCTGGGCGGCACCTACCACCAGGTGGTCGGCAACGACGTGCCGACCGGGCTGCTGGAGTTCGCGCGGGGCGTGCAGGCCACCCAGATCGTGCTGGGGTCCTCGCGCCGCCGCACCTGGCAGTACGTGTTCGGCCCCGGGGTCGGGGCCATCGTGGCGCGCGACTCCGGGGACATCGACGTGCACATCGTCACCCACGAGCGGGTGGGCAGCGGGCGGTGGCCGCTGCCGCCGCCCGGCCGGGGGCTGGGCGAGCACCGCCGGGTGACCGGCTGGTCGCTGGCGCTGCTGGCGCCCACCCTGCTGTCGCTGGTGATGGCGCTGCCCCTGTTCGAGGACGTGGGAGCGGCCTCGGACGCGATGCTCCTGCTGCTGGCCACCGTGGCCACCGCGGCGGTGGGCGGCCTGCGCCCCGCCCTGGTGTCGGCGCTGTGGAGCGCGGTGCTGCTCACCGTGCTGCTGTCCCCGCTGCACGGGCGGCCGCCGGTGTCGCTGGACAACATACTGGCGCTGACCGCGTTCGCCCTGGTGGGAGCACTGGTGGCGATCGTGGTGGAGATGGCGGCACGCCGGTCGGCGCAGGCCGCGCGCGCCCGGGCCGAGGCAGACGCGGTGACGCTGCTGGCCAGCAGCGTCCTGGCGGGCAAGGAACCCCTCCAGGCACTGCTGCGGCGGATCCGGGAGACCTTCGGTCAGCGGTCGGCGACCCTGCTGGAGCGGCTGGACGACGAGCGCTGGCGGGCGGCGCACAGCGTCGGCGCCCCGGCGTGCGAGTCCCCCGAGGAGTCGGACGTCCTGGTCTCGATCTCCGACAACCTGGCACTGGCGCTGCGCGGCCGGGTGCTGCCCGCCGCCGACCGGGGCGTGCTGCGTGCCTTCGCCGCGCACATCGGCATCGCCCTGGAGCACCAGAGGCTGGAGTGGGACGCGGCCGAGGCGCGCGGCCAGGTGGCGGGCAACCGCATCCGCACGGCGTTGCTGGCCGCGGTCTCGCACGACCTGCGCACCCCGCTGACCTCGATCAAGGCGAGCCTGTCGAGCCTGCGCGCCACCGACATCACCCTCACCGAGGAGGACCGCGAGGACCTGCTGGAGACGGTGGAGGAGTCCACCGACCGGCTCAACCGGCTGATCGACAACCTGCTGGACATGAGCCGGGTGCACACCGACAACGTGCGCCCCAAGCTGCGCGCGGTGGGCCTGGAGGAGGTCGTGCCCGTCACCCTGCTGGGCCTGCCGCACGAGGCGGTCGTGGTGGACGTACCCGACCGCCTCCCCCGCGTCCGTGTCGACGCCGGGCTGCTGGAGCGGGCGGTGGCCAACGTGATCTCCAACGCGGTCCGGTACAACCCGGACCCGCGCCTGCCGGTGCTGGTCTCGGCGAGCGCGCACGGCGACAGCGTCCAGCTGCGCGTAGTGGACCGCGGGCCCGGGGTCTCCGACGAGGGCAAACAGCGCATGTTCGAGGCCTTCCAGCGCCTGGGCGACGCCCCCCAGGGCACGGGGGTGGGGCTGGGGCTGGCGGTCGCGCGTGGTTTCGTTGAGGCGATGCACGGCAGACTCGACCCCGAGGACACCCCCGGGGGCGGTCTGACCATGGTCTTCACGCTCCGTGCTGTGGAGAAGAGCGAGACGGACGCCGGAGACGGGAAGGGGACCGATGCGGGTCCTGGTCGTTGACGACGACATGCAGATCATCCGGGCGATGCGGATCAACCTGCGGGCGCGCGGGCACGACGTGGACACCGCGGCCGACGGGGCGTCCGCGCTGCGGCTGGCCGCGGACAACCACCCCGACGTGGTCCTGCTCGACCTGGGGCTGCCCGACATGGAGGGCATGGAGGTCATACAGCGGCTGCGCGGGTGGTCGCAGGTGCCGATCATCGTGCTGTCGGCGCGGCACTCGGCCGGGGAGAAGGTGCGCTGCCTGGACTCGGGCGCCGACGACTACGTCACCAAGCCGTTCGGGATGGACGAGCTGCTGGCCCGCATGCGCGCGGCGGAGCGGCGGTCGGTGCGCGTCGACGAGGCCCCGGTGGTGCGCACGCCCTCCTTCACCGTGGACCTGGGCGCCAAGCGGGTGCTGCGGGAGGGCGAGGAGGTCCGGCTCACCCCGACGGAGTGGCACATCCTGGAGATCCTGGCCCGGCACGCGGGTCAGCTGGTCAGCCAGCGCCAGCTGCTGCACGACGTGTGGGGCCCGGCCTACCAGAGCGAGACCAACTACCTGCGGGTGTACATGGCGCAGCTGCGCCGCAAGCTGGAGCCCGACCCGGCGTGCCCGCGGTACCTGATCACCGAGGCGGGCCGGGGCTACCGCTTCGAGAGGGTCGGCTCGGCGCAGCCCGGGGACTGAACCCGTCGACCCGTGCCGGGACGGCCCGGCGGCGGCCGGGGCGGAAGTCATCGGCACGGGTCCGGACCGGCGGCGGCCGGGGCGGAAGTCATCGGCACGGGTGACCGGCGCGGGTCACAGGACGAAGGCCTCCCCCTCCGAGAGCTCGATGAGCATGTCGAACTCGTCGGTGCCGCCGTGGCCGCGGTTGGCCTTGGCCACCGCCAGGCAGGGCGCGAACGCGCGCACCCACGCCATCATCCGGTCTCCGTCCACGCCGAGGACGCCGGAGAGCGCGTCCACGCGCCGCACCACCTCGGGCAGGCTGGTGGCCTTCCACAGGGCCCAGTCCACGGCGTCGACCGCCGCGTCGCCCAGGCAGGCGCGCGGGTCGACGGCCACCAGTCCGCGCCGACCGCCGTCGATGACGTTGCCCGGGTGCAGGTCTCCGTGGACGGGCACGACGTCCACCGTGCCGTTGGCCAGGTCGCGGGCCCGGCAGAAGCCCTGGTGCATGGCGGACGCGGACACCACCTCGGCGGCGGGCCCCTCGGCGCGCTCCCGGTTCCACAGGTCGAAGACGAACTGCACCCGCGAGGTCAGCGGACGCAGTTCGAGCAGTTCCCGCCGGGGCACCTCGACGGAGTGCAGCTGGGAGATGAGCGCGCCGACGGTCTCCATCGGCGGCACCCGCCCGCCCTCCACGACGGTGTCGCCGTCGATCCACTCCATGAGGATGGCCCCCCGCGCGTCGTCGACCTCCCACACGCGGGGCACGCGCCCGGAGGCCTCCCACATCCGCAGCACCCCGGCCTCGGACGCGGCCAGGCCGGTGTCCGGGGAGAGCTTGAGGACCGCGCGGTCGCCGTCCGGGCGCACGACGCAGACGACGACGGAGGTCCGGCCGTGGGGTGCCGGTCCCTCGACGGTCAGCTCCCACTCGGAGGCGATCTTGGCGACGATCCCCGGAAGTTCGGTCAGCCACTCGCCGACGTGGCTGCCGAAGCGCCGTTCCAGACGCCGACGCTGCCGGTCATCGACGAACTGCGCTGTGACGTCGTTCATACATCCACCTTAGGTTCGCTCGCGTCGATGACGGTTCGGATCGGGCCCCTCACGGGTCGGCGGAGCCGCGGACCGCACGGTCCACGGCGCACGGGCGCTGTTCGGGTCCCGGGCCGGTCGCGGGGGATCCTCCGCGCCGACGGGGAGCAGGGGGCCGCCGGAGGAGTCGCGTCCGGTCGCTGCCGCGCCGTACGGGAGGCGGCGCGGTACGGGTACCGCGTTTGTGGGTGCGGGGAGTTCCCGCCCGTTTGCCCCATACCCACCGGCGCGCTCCCGGTAACGGCCCCGCGACGCCCCGAACTCCTCCGATCACCCGCGCGGTCGGCGGTGTCACCTTCGGTGTCGGCCCGTCGGGGCCCGCGGCCTCAGGCCAGGCGCCCCTTGGCCGCCCGGTGCTGGGCGAGGAGGGTGTCCACGACCAGCTCGGAGGGCCACAGGGGCTCGGTGATCGCGGTGACGTCCAGACCCCGCAGCAGGTCGAAGTCGGGTCCGTCGACGAGTCTCCACGCGGCGACGGCGACGTTGTCCTGGCCGTGGCGGCGCAGCCGGTCGACGGCGTCCAGCACCGACGGCGCCCAGGTGCGCAGGTAGCCCACCTGGACCGGGGAGTCGAGGCGGCGGCTGAGCATGCGCGCCACGTCCATGACGACCTGGCGCTCCTCGGTGCCGGTGGTGCCGTCGGCGGCCAGGACCACGCCGTCGGACGAACCCCAGCCGGAGTCGGTCAGCCGCCCTGCGAGGTCGGCGACGATCGACGGGACCGCGCCCAGGGGCGGGGTCTGGCAGGAGTCGCGCATACGGCCGAGGTCGAGCCGGGAGAGCAGGTGGGCGCTGGCGACGTCGCCGCCCGCGACGAACGCGGGGACGACCACCTTGGGCCCCCGGACGGAGTGGACGGTGGCGGCGACGTCGTCGAGGCTGCCGAAGGCCGGGGTCACCGGCACCTCTCCCCTGCTGGCCACCGCCTCGGCCAGGCCCCACAGGGCTTCCCGGCGGTGGGTGTCACGTGAGTCGTCGGCTACGAGGACCATCGTCGGGACCATGCACGGCTCCTTCGGTACATCTGGGGGGAGAACTGCCCTTGCCCGCCGAGCGTAAAGCGGCTCAGTTTCACGGGGGTTCTGCCGTGTTACGCGGAGGAAAAAAGCGAACAATGGCTGTGGTGGTTATGACCACCGAGAGTCTCCGTGAACCATAACAATCGCCTAAAAAACGGGGCGTGTCCACTTCCGGGGAGAGTGGCGTACGACTCACGGGACCCGGAGGGCGAAGGGGACTATCCTTGGCACTGAGAGGGTCGACATCCCCCACCTGCCCCGACGGACCGCCCCTCCCTCCTCACCCCGGCACCGCCCCCCGGCGGGACATGTCGGACACCACACCCCATTCTCCGACGGACGAATATCCGCTTTCGTCCGGACCTCTCTAGAGAAATACCCGGCAAAGCTTTTCTCATGCATTCGCCAGGTGCGGATGCACGTGCTGCGGAATGTGCGGCAGCCGCCCTGCCTGAGGGGACGCGGATTTTCGCTTCTCCTCGGAGCGTGCCGTTTCCGACCGCTGTCCGACCGCCGTCCGGCCCGGTGCGACGCCGTCCCGTTCCGGCCGTCCCGCACGCGCGCGCGAGTCCATTGCACATCACGCCCCTTGCTGTCAAGGGTGCGCACTCCCCCAAGCCTCCATAGCCGCACACCACCTGACGTGGGGGGACAGGATGCGGGTCCGGCGTGATCACTTGCCATGACCCCCTCGGCCCGCTCACACTTGGTACAGATGGAGCGCGTACCCGCAGGCGGCACCCGCCGCGGGAACGCTCCGGGCCGCCGCCCGACCGGACTCCCCACCTCCGGACGGGCCGCGCCCCCAGATCCGCACCGAACCATCCAGACTGGAGTGAGCATGGCCGTCCACCCTCGGGTGCAGACGCTGGCCCAGACCTTTCTCGCGCACGCCGACCAGGAGGCCCCCGGCCTGGTCGAAGGCCTCTACCTGACCGGTTCGGTCGCCCTCGGCGACTTCCGCCCCCACACCAGCGACGTCGACTTCGTCATCGTCACCGGTCACACGCCCGGCAGGCACGAGCTGGAGCTGCTGCGACGCGTCCACGCGCGCACCCGCGCCGCCACCGGACCCCAGTTCAACGGCGTCCACGTCACCTGGGACGACCTCACCCGCGACCCCGCGGCCTGCGGCCCGGTCGCCTCGGTGATCGGCGGCCGGTTCCGCAGCCGGGCCAGCGCCGACGTCAACCCCGTCACATGGCACATCCTCGCCGAGCACGGCGTGACCGTGCGCGGCCCGCACCCGCTCGAACTGGACGTGTGGGACGAGCCCGAGAGCCTGCGCGCCTGGTCGCTGGGCTCCCTGGACGAGCAGTGGCGGCGCTGGCGCGAGAAGGCGGGCCGCCTGGTCACGCCCCGCGGCCTGGCCGTCCTGGGCTCCCTGGCGCCCTCCTGGAGCGTGCTGAGCGTCAGCCGCCTGCACTTCACGCTCAAGACCGGGGAGATCACCTCCAAGACCGGCGCGGGCACCTACGCCCTGCACGCCTTCCCCGACCGGTGGCAGCGCATCGTCAACGAGTGCCTGCGCGTGCGCCGCAACGTCAGCGCGCCCTCCCTGTACGAGAGCGCGCTGGCCCGGCGCAGGGCCGCCCTGGACTACATCGAGATGGTGCTGGACGACTCCCTGCGCCCCGGCCTGGCCGCGGCCTGAGCCGTTCGGAGCCACCGCTGGGGCCGCCGGGGACCGAACCGCCCTTGGACGGGCTGGAGGAGTTCCCCGTGCGGTCGCCGAGGCCCGGCTTCTCCGCTTGCGTACCGCCGGGAGCACGCTCCCGACTACCCTGGGGCACATGACCATGCGCCCCATCGTCCGTTTCGGCGACCCCGTCCTCGTCACGCCCACCACCCCCGTCACCCGGTTCGACAAGCACACCCGGGCGCTGGTGGACGACCTCCTGGAGACGGTCGAGCCCCCCGGGCGGGCGGGCCTGGCCGCCAACCAGATCGGTGTGGGCCTGCGCGTGTTCAGCTACAACGTCGAGGGCCGGATCGGCTACGTGATCAACCCGCGGATCGCCGAGCTGTCGGAGGAGGTCCAGGAGGGCGACGAGGGCTGCCTGTCGGTCCCCCAACTGTGGTACCCCGCCACACGGGCCGAGCGCGCCGTCGTCACCGGGGTGGACCTGCGCAACGAACCGGTCACCGTGGAGGGGACCGGGCTGATGGCCCGCTGCCTCCAGCACGAGACCGACCACCTCGACGGCGTGGTCTACATCGAGCGCCTGACCCCGCAGACGCGCAAGCGGGCCCTGCGCGACATCCGCCGCTCGGACTGGTTCATGCCGACCGAGCCGCCCGAGCCCGCGGGCGTGCGGCTGCCCAGCGCCTTCGGCGGCGCGAGCTGACGCTCCTCCCGGCCTCGGTCCGGTGGGCCCGGGTCCGGGACGACCGGCCGGGGTTCGGTCCGGTCCCCGACTCCGGGTATCTTCGGACACATCCCCGCGCAATCTCCCAAGTCACGTGAGTAACGCACTAGGCATGTAACGCCAAGATCTCGTATGGTCTGCTGAGCATCTCCCGTCGCCGCGGCGCCCCCCGTCACATGCCGCAGGCCAACCGGATGCGCTCGGACCATCCTCGGAGCAGACATGACACCCACTTCTCCCTCATTCACGCGCGGCAGGCGTGCCGCTCTGTCCCTCACCGCCCTGGCGGCGACCCTGCTGGTCGCCCTGCCCGGAACGGCGCTGGCGGAGCCGGACAACGACGAGGTGGACATCGACGAACTGAACCGGCGGGCCGAGGAACTGGAGGAGAGCTACGACGGAGAGCTCCTCCAGTTCACCGAGATCAAGGAACGCGTGGACAAGGCCGAGGAGGACCTGGAGGAGGTCGAGGAGCGCCTGGATGCCTCCCGGACCGGTGTGTCCACCGTCGCCTCCACCCAGTACAAGAGCGGCGGCGGCCTCGACCCGGCGTTCCAGGTGGTCTTCTCCAGCGACCCGGAGAGCATGTTCACCGACGCCGCGACCCTGAGCTATCTCGGGCAGAGGCAGTCCGAGCAGATCTCCGAGCTCGTCCAGACGCGGGACGAGGCCGCCCTGGTCACCGAGGAGCTCCAGACGGAGCTGACCGAGGCCGAGGAGCTCATCGAGACGCTGGAGGAGGAGCGCGACGAGGTCGAGGCCAGGATCGAGGAGTACGAGGCGGAGCAGATCCCCGAGACTCCGGGCACCGGCACCATCCCGGCCAGCGCGCAGGGCTGGGGCTGGGACGGGGCCACGCCGCGCATGGCGGCGATCCGCGACGAGATCGTGCAGACCTTCGGCGCCCCCTACCCGGTCGGCTGCCTGCGCTCCAGCGCCGACGACCACGGCGTGGGCCGGGCCTGCGACTTCATGATGAGCGCGGGCGGTGCGCTGCCCTCAGCCGCGAACCAGTCCCTGGGCTCGCAGATCTCCCAGTTCGGGATCGACAACGCCGACCGGCTGGGCATCAAGTACATCATCTGGGAGCAGCAGATCTGGCACTCCGCGTCACGTCAGTGGAAGTGGATGGAGGACCGTGGCGACAACACCCAGAACCACTACGACCACGTGCACATCTCGTCGTACTAGTGGACGCTGGAAACGGGCCTGAACTGCGATGATCTTGTACTTGTAGCGAGGTTGGACGGTCGAGACGCGCTGTAGGTACAAGACCACGGCGGAGGGGTCGGGTTCAGCCGCGCGAGCGGGCTCCGCGCGCCGCGCGCCCGCCGAGGGCGAGCGGCACCGAGGCCAGCAGCGCCACGGCCGTGACCGCGAACGCGGGCCCGTAGCCCGTCAGCTGGATCAGCAGTCCCAGGACCATCGCCCCGGCCCCCGAACCCGCGTCGTAGCCGATGTTCCACACCGCGCTGGCCCGGCCGTACCCGGCCGGACCCGCGCGGTTCAGCATGAGGGTGACGGTCTCGTTCTGGACCGCTCCGAAACCGAGGCCGAACACGGCCGCCCCCAGGAGCACCAGCAGTGCCGTCCCGGCGTCCGGGGCGTCCCCGAGCGACCACAGCGCGACGGTGACCAGGGCCATCCCCGCGACCGCGCCGACCATGCCCGGCAGCAGCAGGAGGGCGCGCCGGTGGCGGTCGTGCAGCATCCCGGCGGTCCAGCGGCCGACCACCACCGCCAGCGCGTAGGCGGCCAGGGCTCCGCCCACCAGCCACGCCGCCTCGGCCAGGGGGATGGCCAGGAAGGTGATGATCGCGCTGGCCGACGAGGCGGTCAGCAGCATGAGCACCAGCGGCGCCGCCAGCGCCCGCAGCAGCGGGCGGTCCGAGGGCGCGTCCGGTGCGGAGCCGGAGTCGGCGGCCGAGGCGGGGTCCGGGGCGGCGGGCCGGGCCGTGCTCCGCAGCGCCGACCGGTTGCGGCCGCCGTCGGCGTACCAGATGCCCCAGGCCAGGGCCCCGCCCAGGACCGAGCACAGACCGGTGAGCCAGAACGCGGTGTCGAAGCCGATGTTGAGGGCCAGCGCCACGCCGCCGGGCAGGATGAGCACCTGCGGCAGGCCGACCGCCAGCCCGTAGTAGCCGGTGGCCCGGCCGACCTGGTGGTGCGGGACCAGGCGGGCGGCGAGCACGGTCCCGGCGACGCTGACCATGCCGAAGCCGACGCCGCGCACCGCCGAGACGGCCACCAGCGGGCCGAGGTCGGCGGTCAGGGCGAACAGCGGGGTGGGGAGTCCCATCACCAGGGCGCCGACCGGGAACGCCCAGCGGTAGCCGCCCCTCTCCAGCAGCCAGGGCATGGCGAGCTGGGTGAGCACGGTGGTGAGCATGAAGGCGGCGGTGGTGCTTCCGGCGCCGAACTCGCCCGCGCCGCCGCGGGTGGCCCACAGGGGGACCAGGGGTAGGACGGCCGCGAAGCCGCAGAGACCGATCGCGGTCGCCGCGATGAGCAGGGCGAAGCCCCGTCCGCGCAGGCCGGGGAGGGCGGGCGGGGTGGCGCTGGTGCCGTTGGCTGTGTCGCTGGTACCGCTGTCGTCGGACGCGGCCCCGGTCGGGGCCGCGTCCGACGGTGTTCCGTTCCCGGATGAGGACGAACGAGATCGGATCATCCGTCCTTTCTAGCCGACACGCGCACACCTGTCGACGCGGCGCTGATCCGCCCTGCTCAGCCGCCCTGTTCGGCCGCCCCGCTCAGCCGTTCTCGCCGCCGACCCTCCCGACGAGCCAGTCGCGGATGCGCACGGTCAGCTCCGGGGTCACGGCGCGTTCGGCGTGACCCATCCCCGGGACGATCCACAGCTCGCGCGGTTCCCTGGCGGCGTCGTGGATGGCGGTGGCGTGGGAGACGGGGAAGTAGGCGTCGGAGTCCCCGTGCACGACCAGCAGGGGTGTCGGGGAGATCTCCCCGGCGATCTCCCGGGGTTCGGCGGGCATGGGGTCCCACTCGCGGTTGACGACCCTGACCTTGCGGAAGCTGCGCAGGAACAGGCGTCCCGCCCTGCGGCCGATGGCCAGGTGGAGCAACCGCATGGCGCGTGTTCCCCTGTAGTACCAGCGGCTGGGGCCGCTGACCGAGACCACCGCGTCCATTCCGCCGTAGATGGCGGCGTGCCGGATCGCGACGGCCGCGCCCATCGAGAACCCCACGGACGAGAGGGAGGTGTAGCCGAGTTCCCGGAGGCGGACCGCGACCGCCTCCAGGTCGTGGATCTCCGCGTTGCCGACGGTGCTGAGCCCGCCGGAGCCGTGGTGGCCGCGGAAGTCGAAGGTCATCACGTCACCGAAGGGGAGCAGTGCTTCGGCGACGGCACGCGTGCTCGGGTTGCGGTGGGTGCCGGTGAACCCGTTGGCGAGGATCACGGCGGTGGTGCGGGACTCGGCGCCGCGCAGGAGCACGGCGTCGATGTCGACCCCGTCGGAGGTGGTCAGCCGGTGGCGGTGCTCACGGGGTTGGGCGCGGGGGTGGTCAATAGCGTCGGACACCCCACCATCGTGCCCGATCAGCTCCAGCGGTCGGGGGCGGACCCCGGTGTGGTGTTTCCGTCACCTTGACGTCCTCCCCGGGATGGGCCCGGGGATTCCCACCACCTCGCGGCTGTGGGCGCGGTACGCCTCACGGCGCCCGTTGGTTCCTGCTTCGCTGGCCGGTACCCCCGCCCCTGGAAGGGACGGTTGGTCTTACCCAACCTCCGCAGGCGTTTCAACTCTCCGCTTCCCGCCCTTGGGCGAGTTTGCGTCCAGCGGCGAGCACGATCCGGGACGCGTTCACATCCCGGTCGTGGACGGTCCCACAGCCCCTGCACGTCCACTCACGCACGTGCAGGGGCTTGGGCCCGTCGATGACATAGCAGACCGAGCAGGTTTGTGAGGAGGGCAGGAACCGGCCCACCTTGGCGAAGGTGCGCCCGTACCGGGCGGCTTTGTACTCCAGCATGGCCACGAACGCCGACCAGCCGGCGTCGTGCACGCTCTTGGCCAACCGGGTGCGCCCGAGCCCCTTCACGCACAGGTCCTCCACGTACACCGCTTGGTTCTCGCGGACGATACGGGTGGAGAGCTGGTGGTGGAACTCACGGCGGCAGTCGGCCACCCGCGCATGCGCACGGGCGACCCTGAGCCGGGTCTTAGCCCGGTTGGCCGACCCCTGCTGTGCGCGGGACAGAGCCCGCTGGGTCTTCTTCAGCTTCTTCTCAGCCCGGCGCAGAAACCGGGGATTGGCGACCTTGGTGCCGTCGGAGAGTACCGCGAAGTGCCCCAACCCCAGATCGATCCCCACATCAGCCGGGGTTTCAGGCAGAGGCTGGTCATCGGTCTCCACGACGAACGAGGCGAAGTACCGGCCCGCCGCGTCCTTGATCACGGTTACCGTGGACGGAGCCGAGGGCAGGGACCGCGACCACTTGACCTTCACCTCACCCACCTTGGGCAGGGACAGTTTGCCCGCCTCGGTGATCTTCCATCGGGCGTTGGCGGTGAAGCGGACTGCCTGGCGGTGGTCCCGACGCGTCTTGAACCGGGGCGCACCCACTTTGGGACCTTTGCGTTTGCCCTTGAGGGAGTCGAAGAAGTTGCGGTAAGCGGTGTCCAGATCGCGCAGCGCCTGCTGGAGCACCACCGATGACACCTCACCCAACCAGGACCGCTCGGGCGTCTTCTTCGCCTGGGTGATCAGCTGCTTGGACAGCTTCCCGGTAGTCGGGAACGCCTCACCGTTCGCGCGGGCGGTCTCACGGGCTCGCAGGGCGTCGTTGTAGACCACACGGGCGCACCCGAAAGGCATACCGCAGCTGCATACCCCTGACAGTAGAGGCAGGCTGCGACAGAACGTCACCGGGCAAGGACACAGGGGAAGTTCGAACCCGATCCGCCCCCGGTGTGAACCCCGGAGCGCTCTCGGCTAGGACCGGTAACGGCGGTCGATCCACTCGTCCGGGTACAGGCGGCGTTCCCCGTGGCCTTCGTCTCGGCGGTCACCGCCGAGGATGTCGTCGTGGGAGAAGTCTCCCGGGGGCTGGTGGGGAGGGAACGGACCGCCGCGGGAAGGGCCGGGGTGAACGGGGCCGGGATACGACGGGGCGGGGTGGGGCGTGCTGTCCGGGCGGTAGTCGCCGTAACCGGGCTGATCGCCGTAACCGGTCGGGGCGCCGCCACGGGAGTGGTCACCGTATCCGGGAGAACCGCCGCCACCGAGGTGGTCGCCGTGGCCGGAGGAGGGTGGTCCCCCCGTGGACAGGCCGCTGTACAGGTCCTGTTGGTCCTGCTGGGCGGCGCCACCGTGGGTGTTGTAGGGGTCTCCGTGGCCGAAGTCCCCGCCCTGGGCCGGGAGGTACCCGTAGACGGAGGCATCGCTGTGACCGGGGGTGTCACCGTAGCCCGACGGGGCTCTGTGGGACGGAGTCCCGTGGGCGGGAGTCCCCGTGCCCGGCGGCGGGGGCGGCGCTGCCGTACCCGCTCGCCCGTCCGCGCCCTCGTCCACCCCGACGTCGGTCAGCGGCAGTTCCCCGGTGGCGGGCCCGTCCTCGTGGTCGTACTCGTGGTCGTCGTACTCGTCGTAGGCGTCGGGGTCCCCCTCCTCCTCGTGGTACTCCCGCTCCCCCGCCTCGCGGACGTCGGCGGGCGGGAAGACCAGGGAGCGCAGGTTGAGCGCCACGTGGACCAGGACCGGTACCCAGACGCTTCCGGTCCCCAGGTACAGAACGGTGAAGAGGGTGCCGGACGCACCGGCGCTGACCAGGCCCCACCAGCCCTGGTAGAGGTGCGCCACGGAGAACAACAGCACCGACAGCACGGCGGCGATCCACAGCGGAACGCCCATGCTGGCGACCAGGAGGATGAACAGGCCCCGGTAGAGCAGTTCCCCGAACACGCCCCCGGTGACGGCCACCCCGGCGGCCATCGCCCGTTCGGCGGTGGTGCGCGGTGCGAGCAGCCCCCGGTCGCGTTCGGGTTCGGGAAGGCGGAGCGGTGCGGCGGAGCGCCGCCCGCGTGCGCCCTTGCCCCGGGTGCGCTGTCCCCTCCCGCCGCGGTCGCGGCCACGGCTGGAGCGCCGTGGCCCCTTCGGGAGTCCGTTGACCAGCAGCCAGAACACCGTGAGGGCGAGCAGGCCGCCGACGGCGCCGCCCGCGATCGGCCCCCACGCGTCGGGCAGGCGCAGACCCAGGTCCGCGGCGACCAGGTTCGGCGAGAGCAGCAGCACCCCGAAGACCACCAGGCCCCACAGCACGTGGATCCCCATCGTGACGGCGTGCAGGAGCGTGAGGGCCCGCGCGTCGCCGTCGCGTCTACGGGACAGCCACGTGAACGCCCTCCTGCCGAGGAGGGGTTCGCCGAGCGCCGCGAAGAGGAGCAGCAGGACCGTCAGAACGGTCCCGGCGAGGCTGAACTGAGGGAGAGACTCCGACCATGGCACGGGGCAATAGTAGAGGTCCGAAACGAGTCATAGTGCACATGCCGTATTTCGCCCATGGGCTGTTCCGCCCCCTGACCACCTCTTGCCGTGCGGCCCGAGAAGGGTGACCGTAGAAGTGGCACAGGCCACACCGTGGACGGGCTGCCCGTTCCGTGCGGCCACCGCTCGGACCCCGAAGGGCTGGGTAGCAGGGATGGCAGATCGCAACGTCAACGGAACCGGAGCCTCAGCCGGAGCCGTGCCGAGGGCCGACGGGCCCCGGAACATCCGCAACGTCGCGCTGGTCGGACCGTCCGGCGCCGGTAAGACGAGCCTGGTCGAGGCGCTGCTCGCCGCCGCCGGGGAGATCGGCCGCCCCGGCAGCGTCGAGGAGGGCACGACCGTCAGCGACCACGACGGGGTCGAGATCCGGCAGGGGCGGTCGGTCAACCTCACCGTCAACCCGGTCATGGTCGGCGACGTCAAGGTCAACCTGCTGGACACGCCCGGATACGCGGATTTCATCGGGGCGATGCGCGCCGGGCTGCGCGGGGCCGACGCCGCCCTGTTCGTCGTGTCCGCCCTGGACGGCGTGGACGGCCGCACCCGCGTGCTGTGGGAGGAGTGCGCCGCCGTCGGCATGCCCCGAGCGGTGGCCGTCACCAGGATCGACCACCCGCGCGCGGACTACGACGAGGTGGTCGCCCAGTGCCAGGAGGCCTTCGGTACGGGCGTCCACCCCGCCTACGTCCCCGCGGTGGAGGGCACGGGGGACGACCGCCGCGTGGTCGGTGTGTGGGGGCTGGTCTCCGAGCGGTACTACGACTACTCCGGGTGCCCTGACGGCTCTGACAACTCCGGCAGGTCTGACAGGTCCGCTGACGCTGGCGGTTCCCAGCGCTCGGCGCGACCCGAGCGCCCCCAGCGCTCCGGCCGCGCCGGAGGGGGCGAGCCCGCGTCCGTCCCCTCGGCGCGTCCGGTGCCGGACTGGCTGCGCGAGGCGGCGGGCCCGCTCCGGGAGACCCTCATCGAGGAGGTCATCACCGAGAGCGAGGACGAGGCCCTCATGGAGCGCTACATGGAGGGCGGCGAGCTCGACCCCGACCTGCTCGTCGACGACCTCAAGAAGGCGGTCGCCGCGGGCGGCTTCCATCCCGTCCTGGCGATCAGCACCACGACCGGGGTGGGCGTGCGCGAGCTGCTGCGTGAGCTGCCGCTCTCGTGCCCGGATCCGACCCGGCGCCCGTTTCCCGAGGTGTTCACTCCGGAGGGCGAGCCGGTGGCGGGGCTGTCCTGTGATCCGGACGGCCCCCTCGTCGCGGAGGTCCTCAGCACCGCCGGGGACCCGTACGTGGGGCGGGTGAGCCTGCTGCGCGTCTTCTCGGGGACCCTGAGCCCCGACACCCGTGTCCACCTGCACGGCCACGGGGTCCCGTGCGGACTGAACGGCCAGGACGAGCTGGACCGGACCGGCAACGACGAGCGCACCGGGGCTCTGTCCGTGCCGCTCGGCCGCGAGAACCGGCCGGTGGGCCAGGTGGTCGCCGGAGACCTGTGCCTGGTGGCGAAGCTGCCCGACGCCCGCACCGGCGACACCCTCTCCGAGCCGGAGCGCCCGCTGCGCGTGGCGCCGTGGCGCTTCCCCCGGCCGCTGTTGCCGGTGGCGGTGAGCGCGGCGTCCTCGGGGGACGAGGACAAGCTGTCGCAGGCGGTGGCCCGGCTGGTGGCGGAGGACCCGTCGCTGCGGGTGGAGGTGAACGCCGAGACCCACCAGATGGTGCTGTGGAGCCTGGGCGAGGCGCACCTGGACGCCGCCTTGGACCGGTTGGAGCACCGGCACGGGGTGCGGGTCGAAACCGGGGAGGTGCGCGTGCCGCTGCGGGAGACCTTCGCCGTTCCGGCACAGGGCACGGGGAGGAACGTGAAGCAGAGCGGCGGGCACGGGGAGTTCGGTGTCTGCCGGATCCGCGTGGAGCCGCTGGAGTCGGGCTCGGGTCTGGAGTTCGTCGACGAGATCGTGGGCGGGGTGGTGCCCCGCCAGTTCGTGCCGTCCGTGGAGAAGGGCGTGCGTGCGCAGATGGCGGACGGCGTCGGGACGGGGGCCGGTGTGAGGGGTGGCGCGGGGTCGGGGTCGGGAGACGGCGCGGGGCCCGGGTCGGGTGCGGGAACGGGGTACCCGCTGGTGGACATCCGGGTGACGCTCTACGACGGCAAGGCGCACTCGGTGGACTCCTCGGACATGGCCTTCCAGAAGGCGGGGCGCCTGGCGCTCAGGGACGCGGCGGCCGCGGCACGGTTGGCGGTGCTGGAACCGGTGGACGAGGTGTCCGTGGAGGTGGACGACGCCTATCTGGGCGCGGTGTTGAGCGATCTGTCGGCCAGGCGCGGACGGGTGGTGGGGACCGAGGCGGCGGAAGGCGGCCGGGCGGTGGTGCGCGCGGAGGTGCCGGAGTTGGAGATCACCCGGTACGCGGTGGAGCTGCGGTCGATCTCGCACGGCACGGGGGTGTTCAGCCGGGAGTACGTGCGGCACGAGCCGCTGCCCGCGCAGGCCGCGGCGCGACTGGCGGGTCGGGGCAAGGGAGGATAGGGCCAGAGGAGGGGGAGGGGGAAGGGAGAACGCTCCCAGCCCCGTCCCCGGGGTCGTGCGTCGGCCCGTGCCCCGCCTCGACCCGGGCGGACCGCTTGCCCTCCTAGAAGACCCTTCCCGGTCTGGTCCGGTCGGCCAGGGCGGCGAAGCGGAACGTGTTCACGGGGTGGCTGGACAGGAGGTTGACCAGCAGCACGAAGAAGCCCGTGTCGGTGCGGGCGCGGTCGGCGATGTCGTGGAAGTCCACGGCCGGGTACAGGTACTTGCCCGCGGCGAGCACCCGCAGCCCCTGCATGCCCTCGGGGCAGAACGCGTGGGCGTGGTTGTCCGCGGTGTACTCCTGCGCGCGGCTCAGGCTGGTGCCCACGCCGGGGATCACGTTGGCCACCGAGATCCCGAACTGACGCCAGAACGAGGTGTGACCGGCGGCGATGTGGCCGATCTCGTGGCCGATCACGAACCGCAGCGTGTCGGCGTCGGCCAGCCGGTCGCCCACCTCGAACAGGTCACTGGTCACGGCCACGTAGCGTCGGAAGCCGTGCCCGGAGGCGAACGCGTTGAGCTCGCCGTTGCCCAGCACGACGTAGGCCTCGGGCACCCGCCGCATGCGGAACGCGGCTGCGGCCTCGGCGACCATCCGGTACGCCTCGGGGAACTGGCGCTCGGTGATGCGCACCCCGTTGACCCGCTGGCGCGCGTACAGCTGTCCGCGCACGAAGTACACGAGCGCGGGGATGCTCAGCAGGAGCAGCGGCTCGTTGGGCTCCCCCGAGTAGGCGCGGCTGACCGCGCCCACGACGGCGAGCACGGTCACCCCCACGCACACGACCAGAAGGGGGATCTCCCGGGGATGGCGCAGCCGGCGTTCCCCCATCCGTGGTCAGATGCGGTACTCGGAGTCGGGCCGGTCGTCGTCGGGGGGCGGGGGCGGGCCCCCGTAGGAGGGGCCGGACGGTGGACGCGGCCGGTCGTCGTCCTCCAGCAGCGCGGCCATGTCCGCGGACAGCGTGGACTCCTCGGTCTTGCCGTCGCGCCACTCCTGCCGGTGCTCCTCGTCCTGGGCCTCCATCACGGCGTCCATGTCGGCGTCGTAGGTGGACTTGGCCCGGTCCTCGTCCGGCGCGGGCCAGGAGGACTGGGCCCGCTCCTCGCCCGGCGCGGGCCAGGAGGTCTGGACCCGCTCCTCGCCCGGCGCGGGCCAGGAGGACTGGACCCGCTCCTCGTCCGGCGCGGGCCAGGAGGAGGCGAGGTAGGCGCTGTCGTAGGCGTCGTTGGGCGTGTCCTCGGTCGCCGCCTTCGGGCTGTCGTCGCCCAGGTAGGACAGCGCGGCCACGGTGATCGCGGCGAGCCCGGCGCGCAGGGTGGGTTCCCGGGCGGGCGCGAAGAACGGTGAGTGGGTGCTGGGGACGTTGCCCATCTTCTCGTACGGGGTGTCGCCGGGAGCGGCCTCCCACACGTCGTGGGGGGTGGCGCCGACGAACCAGAACACGTACGGGATCGGCTGCGGGTCGCCGGGCAGGCCGAAGTAGCTGAAGTCCTCGGTCGCCGGGAACGGGTCGGGCAGGTGGATGACGTACTCGTCGCCGAAGTAGGCGTGGTGCGCGGCGGCCACGTCGGCGGTGCTCTGGGGGTCGTTGCGGGTGACCCCCGCGCCCTGGAAGCGCTCGATCTCGGGTTCGCGGGCGGCTCCGGAGGCGGCGGCCTCGGCGCGCACGATCCGCTCGATGGCCTCTTCCAGCTGGGCGGACACGTTGTCGTTGAGGGCCCGGGTGTTGATCTCCAGGTAGGCCTCGTCGGGGATGATGTTGGCCTTCGTCCCCGCCTGGATCCTGCCGACGGTGAGCACCGCCATCTCGCTCGGGCTGACCTCGCGGGAGACCACACCCTGGAGGCGGGTGACGATGCTCGCGGCGATGAGCACCGGGTCCACGGTCGTGTTCGGCTGGGAGGCGTGGCCCCCCTCCCCGTACACGCGCACGCGGTAGGAGTTGGAGGCGCCGAGGATGACCCCGGCGCGGTGGGAGATCAGTCCGGCGGGCTGCGGGCCCAGGTGCTGGCCGAGGATGACGTCGGGGCGGCCGAACCGGTCGAACAGCCCGTCCTCCAGCATGGCCTGCGCCCCGTCGAGGGTCTCCTCGCCCGGCTGGGCGACGATCATCACGGTCCCGGCCCACTCGTCGCGGGTCTCCGAGAGCAGGTCGGCGGCTCCCACCAGGCAGGCGGTGTGGGCGTCGTGCCCGCAGGCGTGCATGACGGGGACCTCGGCGCCCTCGTCGTTGGCGGCGCGGGCGGTGCTGGCGTAGGGCAGCCCAGTCCTCTCCTCCAGCGGGAGCGCGTCCATGTCGGCGCGCAGCATCACCGTGGGGCCCGGTCCGTTGCGCAGGATGCCGACCACGCCGGTCCCCCCGACGCCCTTGTGGACCTCGTAACCGGTCCGGGTGAGCCACTCGGCGACACCGCTGGCGGTGCGGTGCTCGGCATGGGAGAGCTCGGGGTTCTTGTGCAGGTCGACGTAGAACCCCTCCACGAGCGGGAAGAGCTCGTCGAGGAGTCGCATGACCACGTTCCCGTGCTGAGCGGCACGATTGGGGTCCACCGCGTGCGGCACGGCTTCCACCGCCTTCTTCCGTATCTCGACCGGGTCGGAACCGCCCGTCTGACGAGAGCAGCCTAGCGGCGCGCCCGCCACGGCCACACAGTCAGCCGCGTGACCTCCACCGTTCGGGTCCGGAGCGGACCAGACCTGTCACCCTCTGTGGAAGACGGTGGCGCGGATGAGTTAGTGTCTGCACACGGAAAGCTACCCCCCGTCGAGCCGCTCGTGCCACACATGTTTCACGGGCCCCAACCTCACCTCAACCGAGGCAGGACTCCGGCGACTTTCCACCGATCTCCGGAGAATCGCTGGCATACTTTGCTACATCACAGTAAGGTAACGCAGCACATGTTCGTTCATCCGACCTTACGGTGTCCCCCTCGCGCCCCACGCGGCACCGCGCCACCCGCGTTCCGGCCCCACGGTCGGCCCACGGGCCGTGTGCACGGCCGGAAGAGAGCACACACGTCCCAGAAACAGATGATCTCGGAGTCCACTCGTGGCCTCATCCATGACCAGTCCGGCATCCCAGCGTCAGGAACCGGGGCACGGCGCGGTCGCCCCCACCACGGCGGCCCCGGGCCCAGACCGTGACGCCCGTCTGGACAATGCCAAGTTCGTCCTGATCGCCCTGGTCGTCGTCGGCCACGCGATCGGTCCACTGCACGAGTACGGGCCCGCCAGTGCCCTCTACTACTGGATCTACTTCTTCCACATGCCCGCGTTCATCATGATCAGCGGCTACCTCTCGCGGTCCTTCGACGCCTCGTCGAACCGCGTGGAGAAGCTGGTCGTGTCGCTCGCGGTGCCCTACCTGATCTTCTGGACCATCCACCAGTCCATCTACACCGTGGACCGCGGCGGCCTGCCCGACTCCATGTCGGTGCTCCAGCCGACCTACGCCCTGTGGTTCCTGGTCGCCCTGTTCGTGTGGCGCCTGAGCGTGCCGGTCTGGAAGCGGCTGCGCTGGCCCGTGCTGATCGCGGTGCTCATCTCGGTGTTCGGAGCCACGGCGAGCCTCGGGGAGACGCTCTCCCTGGGCCGCGTGGTGAGCTTCCTGCCGTTCTTCGTCCTGGGCCTGAGCCTGCGCCGGGAGCACTTCGCCTACCTGGACCGGCTCTGGGTGCGGATCGCGTCCGTGCTGGTGCTGGGGATCACGGCGGCGCTGGCCGTGCCCATCTCCGAGCAGATGAGCCGCTCCTGGCTCTTCTGGACCAACAGCCTCACGGACCGCGACATCGACCCGATCCTGCCCAGCCTGGGCGTGCGGATCGGCTTCATGGCCCTCGCGCTGGTGATGACCTTCGCGGTCCTGGCCCTGATGCCCAAGCAGCGCACGTGGTTCACGTCCCTGGGCGCCTACACCCTGTACGTGTACCTGGGGCACTCGGTGGTGATCGTCCTGTTGCAGGCGTCGCCCTGGTACCGCCTCATGTCCGGGCCCACGGAGATGATCGTCACGATCCTGCTGGCCGTGGCCCTGACGCTGCTGCTGTGCACCCCGTGGGTGCGCGCGGGCATGCGCTGGGCGGTGGAACCGCAGCTGACGTGGTTCCTGCGCGAGGACTCCGCGCTGCGCGCGCCGAGCGGCACCGGGAACGGCGACGGCGGCGCGCGCGGGAACGGGAAGGAGAGGGCCGGGGTCTGACCCGGGTCCCGCGCGAGGGGTGGCGTTCCCGCGGCCGGAGGGCGGGCTTCAGCTCCCGCCGGTCGTGTCCGGGGCCGCGGCGGCACTGGGGACGGCGCCCGAGGCCAGCAGCTGGCGGCGGCGCACCTCGAACCTGCTCGTGTCCTTCCACAGCCGCAGCACCAGGACCAGCTCGAAGAAGGCCAGCGCCAGGACGGAGAACACCGCGACCGGGATGATCAGGCTGTTCAGCGGGGTGAAGAGGGAGACCAGCGCGGTCGCCGGAGCCACCACGCACAGGAACATCTCGAACTCGATGCCGCTGAACAGGTGCGGGCGCACCCGGTGGCGCAGGAGCCGGTCGCGCACGCGCGGGTAGAGGCCGGTCGGGGCGGGGGCACCCGGCCGGGCGGGGACCTCCCCCATGTCCTCGTCCTCGGGGTCGGCTTCGCGCTGGGCGGCGGCCAGCCGGTCGGTGTCACCGGTCAGCTCGGCGAGGGTCGCGTTCATGGTCCGGCGGGTCTTGGCGACCTGGGGGCCGTTGAGGTAGCGCAGCAGGTCGAAGAAGACCACCACCGGCGCCGCGATCAGGTAGACCTCGTGTCCGGTGAGCAGCCACTGGCCGATCAGCAGCGCCATCACGCAGCCGAAGAAGCGGATACGGTCGAAGACGAAGTCCACCCAGCTGCCGAAGACCGTGCCGGTGCCCTTGAGCCGGGCGATCTTGCCGTCCATGCAGTCCAGCACGAAGCTGAGGTGGAAGAGCAGTCCGCCCGCCAGCAGCCACGCCCAGTTCCAGCTCTCCGAGGGGGCTTGGGCGGGGGTGGTGTTCTCGCCCCCCGGCACGAGGACCGGTGCGACGAAGCACAGCATGGAGAGCAGGCCGAAGACCCCCGCTCCCAGCGTCAGCTGGTTGGGCGTGACGTTGGTGCGGTTCGCGGTCCAGACGACGAGGCGCCCGGCCAAAGGGTCCACCAGGAAGACCGTCCACCAGGCGTCCTTCGCCTTGTAGGTCTCTTCCTTGACTTGCGCGAAAGTGAAACGCGGCATGCGGGCTCTCCAGGAACGCCCACCCGGGCCCCGGCGCTCGACGACGCGCTGACGGGGGCGGGGAGAGGCTGTGTCGGCGGGGATCCGGGTCATCATGCCAGATCGGGGGTCGACCGACCTAATTCGTGACGGCATACTTGACCGGTAAGAGGGGGATCAACAGGCGGCCGCGCGCGGCATGCGGCGGATGGTCCACCCCCTTCGGTCTCGACCGAGGTAGAGGCATTGCGTTTTCTGAACGACCAGGCACCCCAGCAGGACCTGACCTACAGCGACGTGTTCATGGTCCCCAACCGGAGCTCCGTGGGCTCCCGGCTCAGCGTGGACCTGTCGTCGCCGGACGGCACCGGCACCACGATCCCGCTGGTCGTGGCGAACATGACCGCGGTCGCCGGGCGCAGGATGGCCGAGACCGTCGCCAGGCGCGGCGGTGTCGCGGTCATCCCCCAGGACATCCCCTTCGAGGTGGTCTCCGACGTCGTCTCCTGGACCAAGAAGCGGCACCTGGTCTACGACACCGCCATCACGCTCAACCCGTCCAGCACCGTGGGCGAGGCGCTCAACCTGCTGCCCAAGCGCGCGCACAACGCCGTGATCGTGGTGGACGGGGACCGTAGGCCCGTCGGCGTGGTCACCGAGGCCGACTGCGTCGGCACGGACCGCTTCGCGCAGCTGCGCGACGTGATGTCCGCCGAGCTGATGACCATCCCGGCGGGTACCGAGCCGCGCGAGGCGTTCGGGATGCTGCACGACTTCCGCCACCGTCTGGCCCCGGTCGTGGACGGGGACGGCGCACTGGTGGGCGTGCTGACCCGCACGGGCGCGCTGCGCTCCACCCTGTACACACCCGCCGTGGACGCGGACGACCGTCTGCGCGTGGCCGCCGCCGTCGGCATCAACGGCGACGTGACGGGCAAGGCCGCCGAGCTGCTGGAGGCCGGGGTGGACACCCTGGTCATCGACACCGCGCACGGCCACCAGGAGAAGATGCTGACCGCGGTCTCCAAGGTGCGCGCGCTGTCGCCGCGGGTGCCGATCGTGGCGGGCAACATCGTCACCGCCCAGGGCACGCGCGAGCTGATCGAGGCGGGCGCCGACATCGTCAAGGTCGGTGTGGGCCCGGGCGCGATGTGCACGACCCGCATGATGACCGCCGTGGGCCGCCCCCAGTTCTCCGCCGTGCTGGAGTGCGCCGAGGCCGCACGCGAGCTGGGCGGGCACGTGTGGGCGGACGGCGGCGTGCGCCACCCGCGCGACGTGGCCCTCGCCCTGGCCGCGGGCGCGTCCAACGTGATGGTGGGCTCGTGGTTCGCGGGCACCTACGAGTCGCCGGGCGACGTCATGCGCGACGCCGAGGGCAGGCAGTACAAGGAGAGCTTCGGCATGGCGTCGGCCCGCGCGGTCCGGCTGCGCACCGCCGAGGACTCCCCGTTCGAGCGGGCCCGCAAGGCGTTGTTCGAGGAGGGCATCTCCACGGGCCGCATGTACCTGGACCGGGAGCGCCCCGGCGTGGAGGACCTGATCGACCAGATCGTCGCCGGTGTGCGCAGCTCGATGACCTACGCGGGCGCCTCCTCGCTGGCGGAGTTCCACGAGCGCGCCGTGGTGGGCGTGCAGAGCGCCGCCGGGTACAACGAGGGGCGCCCGGTCCCCACCAGCTGGTAGGGCGGTGTTTCCGCGCCCTCACGGGCTCGGCCGGGGCCCCGGGCGCCGGGAACCCCTCGGCCGGGTCAGTCGGCCCTGCCCTCCTTCGCGGCGAGCACCGCCTTGCGGTACTCGCCGCAGAGCTTGTCGGCGTGCCGGACCGGCTCGGGCACGCGGTACTTGGGTGAGAGCCGCAGCACCAGCTCGGCCGCGCCGTCCAGGTCCACCCGGTGGCCGACGGACACGTAGACGGGCTTGACCCCCGCGCGGGTGCGCAGCACGCGCCCCAGGACCTCCTTGCCCTGGTCGGCCAGTGCGAAGGAGTCGGGGACCACCTCCGAGCGCCCGGCCACCATGGGCGTCCACGACCCCCGCTCCTCACCGGGCACGCTGTGCCTGCCGAACAGCACCGACTTGGCCGATCCCACCACCGGCAGGTCCAGGAGCACCCCCAGGTGGCAGGCGACCCCGAAGCGGCGGGGGTGCGCCAGGCCGAAGCCGTCGCACAGGTACACGTCCGGGGTCACCTTGAGCTGCCCCAGCGCCTCCAGGACCGGCGGGGACTCGCGGAACCCGAACAGCCCCGAGATGTAGGGGAAGGACGGCTCGGAGGAGATGGCGACGGACTCGACCACCTCCAGGGTCCGCACGTCCATGACCACGGCCGCCGCGGAGAGCGCCGTGTTGTCCGTGGCGTAGCTGACGTCCAGTCCGGCCACCAGCCGCACCGCGTCCACGTCCAGCGGCTCCACGCGGACCCGGTCGGCGAGCCTGCGCTGGAGCGCGACGGCCTCCTTGGGGTCGCGGGGCCAGTTCTCCGGGTCGTCCAGGACCCTCGCGACCCGCTCGGAGATCTCCGACATCCCGATCCTCCCGTTCGTTCGGTGGTACGCGCCCTCCATCCAATCCCATTACCCAGCCGGGCGCGGTGCCCGGGAGCGGGCGGATGCGCTGTGCGACACTCCACAGCTCCCGGTACCCGGAGGAGGCGTATGGGCGCTGTACGGTGGTTTCCGCAGTTTTGCACTGACTGGTCAGTTCAAAAACCGGAGGAGACGAGGGATGCGTCGGGCAACCGGAGCTCGTGTACAGGCCGAGGGCGTCGGGCTCGCCACCCGGGAGGGCCCCGTGTACACGGGGGTGGGATTCACGGCCCGGCCGGGCACGCTCACCGTCTTCCGGGCCGACTCGGGAGGCGGGCGCAGCGCCCTGCTGCTCACCCTGACCGGCCGGATGCGCCCCTCGGAGGGGACGCTGTACGTGGACGGCCACGCCCTGCCCCGGCACGCGCACCGGGTCCGCCGGATCAGCTCGCTCGGGCTGATGGACGAGGTCAACCCCCTGGACGAGCGGTTGCGGGTCCGCGAGCACCTGTCCGAGGGGCTGCTGCTGCGCATGCGCCCCGCCGCGCGGAGCCTGGCCGACGAGGCCATGGAGGCCGCGGGGCTGGGCGGGCTCGACCGCCGGTCGCTGGTGCGGGAGCTGTCCATGCTCGAACGGCGCCGCCTCGGGCTGGCCCTGGCCCTGCTGGCCGAACCCCGGCTGCTGGCCGTCGACGACGTCGACGGCGGCCTGGACCCCGGACACCAGGCCGACCTGTGGCGCACCCTCAAGGGGCTGTCGGACGACGGACTGACGGTGGTCGCCACCTGCGCCGACTCCGACGAGCTGGCCGAGGTCGCCGGGCCGGACACCCAGGGGCCGATCCCGCTGCGCCAGGACGCGGGACACCCGTCCGGCTCCGAGGCCGCTGACGGGGGCCCGTCCGCCGCCGGAACCGGCACCGGAAGCGCGGACGCACCCGGCGGCGCGGGCGCTTCGGAGAACCGCGGCACCGGCGGCGCGTCCGCCGCGGCTCCGGGGACCGGCGGTCGCCGCGGGCGGCACCGCCGCCACGTCGGCCTGGACATCCTGCGCGGCGGCCGGGAGGAGGGCGGGGACCGTGGCCGGGCGTAGGCGTTCGCGCCCGCTCGTGCGCCCCCTCGCAGTGCCCCGGCTCGGGCTGCTGACCGTACGCTCCTTCCTGCGCTCGCCGCTGCCCGCCGCCGCGCTGGCCGCCCTCCTGCTCATCCCCCTGCTGTACTCGGGGATGTACCTGTGGTCGTTCTGGGACCCCTTCGGCAGGATGGAGCGCCTGCCGGTCGCCCTCGTCAACGAGGACGAACCGGTCGAGGTCGGGGACCGCGAGGTCGACGCCGGGGGCGAGCTCACCGACACCCTCCTGGAGCGTGGGGACCTGGACTGGCACCCGGTGGACGCCCGGGAGGCCGCGCGCGGTGTCGCCGACGGCACCTACTACGTCTCCCTGACCATCCCCTCCGACTTCAGCGCCGACCTGACCTCACCCTCCCGCGACCGGGAGTCCCCCTCACCCGCGACCCTGGAGGCGCACTACAACGACTCCAACAGCTTCATCGTCCGCCAACTGGCCGGAAGCGCGTTCCGGGAGATCCAGGAGGCCGCCGCGGCGTCGGCGATCAACGGCTACCTGGACCAGATCTTCCTCGGGTTCAACGAGATCCACGACAGGACCGAGGAGGCCGCCGAAGGGGCCGACGAGCTCTCCGGCGGCGCGGACGAGGCGGAGGGGGGCTCCTCCGAACTGTCCGGGGGCGTCGGCGAGGCGCACGCGGGCGCCGGGGAGCTCAGCGGCGGCCTCGACCAGCTGTACGCCGGTTCGCAGGAGCTGGCCAGCGGCGCCGCGACCACCTCCGAGGAGGTCTCGGCCCAGGTGGAGAAGCTCGACGCGCTGGCCGACGAGTGGCTCCCCCAGCTGGAGGAGGACATCCCCTCCCTCCAGGAGCACGCCGAGAACGCCGCCGAGGTGGCCGGAACCCTGTCCGCGGCCCTGGAGGAGCTGCCGGAGGTCGACACCGCGACCCTGGAGGAGGTGGACGGGCGCCTGGCGTCCTACCTGGAGGAACACCCCGAGCTGGAGACCGCGGACCCCGACCTGTACACCCTGCTGTGCGACCTCCAGGAGACCCTGAATGTCGCTCAGTCGGCGGCCGGGTTCGTCGAGGACAACCGCGACGCGATCACCGCGACCGCCGAGGACGCCGCAGCGCTGAGCGCGGAGGCCGCCGCGCTCTCGGAGGACCTGCCCGCCATGGTGGAGAGGGCGGAGGACGCCCGGGACCGGGCCGACGAACTCGACGAGGGCCTGGCCGAGCTGGCCGAGGGGTCCGCGCGGCTGCGCGACGGACTGGCGGAGTCCGCCGACGGCGCGGGGGACCTCGACGAGGGGTTGGGCGAGCTCAGCGGCGGCGCCGACGAGCTGCACTCGGGCCTGGAGGAGCTGGCCTCGGGATCCGACGAGCTCGCCGAGGGGCTCGACGAGGGCGTGGAGCAGGTCCCCACCTACTCCGAGCAGGGGCGCGACGACGCGTCCTCGACGATGAGCCGTCCGGTGCGGCTGGACAGCGCCGTCTCCCACGAGGCGCCCGACTACGGGACCGGGTTCACGCCGTTCTTCGTGCCGTTGTCGCTGTGGGTGGGCGCGATGGTGGTGTTCATGGTGCTGCCCGCGCTGTC
Organism: Nocardiopsis synnemataformans; assembly: GCF_965343085.1. Classification (NCBI taxonomy): domain Bacteria; kingdom Bacillati; phylum Actinomycetota; class Actinomycetes; order Streptosporangiales; family Nocardiopsidaceae; genus Nocardiopsis; species Nocardiopsis synnemataformans. The sequence goes on from NZ_CBDRFA010000011.1 coordinate 75,186, forward strand.
CTCGCGGGCCCTGGCCTCCTCAGCCCCCTCCTGGCGGGTGGCGCTCGCCGGGCGGATCGCCCCGCTCGTGCTCGGCGTCGGCCAGGTGCTGGTCATGATGGTCGCCCTGCACCTGCTGCTGGGACTGGAGGCGGGGAACTGGCCGCTGCTGATCGCGTTCCTGGTGCTGACCGCCGCCGCGTTCGCCGCGACGGTGCAGTACCTGAACGTGGCCTTCGGCGCGGCGGGGCGGGTGGTGGCGCTGGCGCTGCTGGTGCTCCAGCTGACCTCGGCGGGCGGGACGTACCCGATCGAGACCAGCCCGGCCTTCTTCCAGGCCGTGGGGCCGTTCCTGCCGCTGCACTGGGGCGTGACCGCGCTGCGCCACATGATCGGCGGCGGCGATCCGGACCTGGTCCTGGCTGCGTTCGGGGTGATGGCACTGTGGCTGGTGGTGCCGCTGCTGCTCACGTGGTGGACCGTGGAACGCAAGCGCGTGTGGACGATGGGCGCGCTCCACCCGACGCTGAAGCTGTGACGTGTGCCGGGGCGGCGGACATGGCGCGACCTGTACGAGTATGGGCGAGAATGGACCGGATGAGTGCGAGCACGCCCGACCACCCCGTGAGCGGCCGCCGCGAGGCCACCCGGCGGCGCCTGTTCGAGGCCGCGGTCACGCTGATCTCCGAGCAGGGGTACGGCGCCACGACCGTGGACGAGATCGCCGAGCGCGCCGGGGTGGCCAAGGGCACCGTCTACTACAACTTCGGCGGCAAGAGCGAGCTGTACGCGGCCCTGATGGAGTGGGGCGTGACCCGGCTGGCCGACACGCTCAAGGACGCGGCGCCCCCTCCCGGGGCCGGTACCGCCCCCCGCGAGGCGCTCGCCGCCGTGCTGCGCGCCGGAGTGGTGTTCATCGGCGAGCACGAGTCCCTGGCCCGCCTGCTCATGGCGGAGGCCTGGCGGACCAACCGGGCCTGGTACGCCACGGTCCTCCAGATCCGCACCGAGGCGATCGGGGTCATCACCGGCCTGCTGGACGACCTGGCCGCGGAGGGGACGCTGCGGCCGGACCTGGACACCGGCCTCGCGGGGTCCGCCCTGTTCGGCATGGTGGTGACGGTGGCCCTGGACTGGCGTACGCTCCAGCCCGAGCGCCCCGTCGAGGAGGTCCACACGGCGCTGGCCCGCATGGTCGGCGGCCTGGTCGGCCCCGTCGGCTCCCCCGACCGGACGAGCACCCCGGACACATGAGAGGACGTACTGCGCGATGGCCACCCTCTATCCCCTGATCCCGCTCCTGGCTGGGGTGGTCATGCTCTGGGCCGTGACGCGTGACACGCGTCTGGAACTGCGGCTGCGCCGGCACGGGATGCGCGCCAAGGCACGCGTGATCGGCTACCACGAGACCTCCACGGCCTCCCGGATGATCGTGCAGTTCCGCACCGAGGACGGGCACGAGGTGCACGCCGAGCACGAGAACACCGGGTGGACGGCCTCCCGCGCCGGGGAGATCGTGACCGTCGCCTACGACCCCGACGCGCCCGAGCGGGCCCGGATCGTGTCCGCGCCCTGGCTGTCGCACTACGTGCGGGTGCTGTTCGGCGGCCTGGGCGCGATCCTGGTGTTCACGGGGCTGCTGCTGGGTTACCTGGCCTGGCGTTAGCCCCCGACCGCGGCCACGGACTCCCCGCGCGGGGCGGAGTAGCGGACCAGGCGTGAGGGCAGGGCGCCGTCCAGGGTGGCGCGGGTGCACACGCGCACACCGCACAGCAGGTCGGCCACACCCGCACCGTCGGGCCGGACCAGAACACTGCTGACGTGCACCGCGGCCACGGCGAGCGCGTACCAGGGCAGGCCCAGGGCGAGAAGGACGGCGACGGGCCCCTGGAGCAGGCAGGTGCGCGTCAGGACCCGCCAGCGGGCCGCCGGAGCCGGGTACCCGCGTTCGCGCAGCGCCAGCCGCACCGAGGCGGCCCCCGGGGTGGCGCGGTCGCGGCGCGTCAGCGCGGGGACCGCGGCCAGGGCCGTGCCCAGGCACAGCAGGGCGACCGTACGCGTCCCGGTTCCCGGTCCCGTGGCGCCGAGCGCGTGCGCCAGGGCGGCGAGGGCCGCCGCGCCGAACCACCACAGGCCCAGGTCGAGCAGGGCGCCGGTGAGCCTGCGCACCGGCCCGGGCGCGGCGCGGTCCGCGACGGCCGCGGGCCAGCCCCGGGCGTACCCGGGCGGGAGTGCCCACCGGGCGAGCAGCCAGCCGAGCAGTGTCGCGGCCGCGCCCCAGGCCACGAGCCCGGGCGGAGCCTCGGCGTAGGCGCACGGGTACAGGCCCAGGAGGCCGGTGGCGCGGACGGCGACCACGGCAGCTGCCAGGGCCGTCCCCGTCAGCACGGTGACCGCGGCGCCGCGGCGGAAGCGGTGCCGGGCCAGCAGTCCGACCGCCAGGAACAGGGCGAGGGGCCCCGCCTCCGGCCCGGGCGCGGGGAGGATCCCCGAGCCGGACCGGCCGTCGCCGAGGGGATCCACGCACAGGCCGTCGACGGAGGCGGGCAGCGGCCAGACCGCGTACGCCGCCAGACCGACGGCGGTGGCCAGGGCGGCCGCGGTGCACAGGCCCGGCCAGCCGTGCGGACGGCCGTAGCGGCGGTACTGTAGGCCCAGGTAGAGCGCCGCCGCGCAGACCACCAGCAGCGGGACTCCGACGACCGCGGCCTCCACCGCGACCGGTCCCCCGCCCAGCGTCTGGCCCATGCACATCCCCCGTCACCCGGCGCACCCTCTCCGGCACGCAACGCTAGTACGCGCGGCGCCGGTGCGCGTGCCGAACGCGGACATCGCGCTGCGGCGACCGGGTCCGGGGAGGGCGATGTCGGTCACCCGGAGCAGGACTTGCCATACTCTCCGCCATATGTGACCTTTGCCCTATTGTCACAATGCTTCACAGGAGGAAACACCCCTACCAGTCACCCGAGAAGTGGACATTCTCGCCTCCCATGGCAGACTGCCCCCACCACCCGGATATTTCAGCGTTTCACCGGCGAGATACGATCCCCAACGCCGAAATGCCGCGTTTGTGGTTACCCTGCGGTACGTCCCGTGTCGAGAACCCCCGGCGGACGCAGCCCGCGGGACACGAGACCGCGCACAGGCGGACCGGGACGCGCCGACTCCCCCGGCGGCCGCGGCCCCCATCCCCAGAAGACCCCGGACGCGGATCGACAGGAGAACCGTGCAGGCAGTACCCAAGCGACGCGGTCGGAGCATCACCTCCCGCATCCGCGCAATGGTCATGATCCCCACCACCGCCCTGGTGGTGCTCTGGCTGGCCCTCACCGTGGTCCTCGCCGGAGACGCGGTCATCCAGCGCCTCCGCGCCAACGCCACCAACGAACTGGTCGCCCCGGCGGCGATCGGCCTCGTGGACGTGATGCAGGAGCGGACGCACACGATCGCCCACATCGAGAACCCGGAGAACGCGGAGATCGAGGGCCAGCTGACCGAGGCCCGCGAGAGCACCGACGGCTCCCTGGGCGCGGTCGTGGGTGAGCTCATCGGCTTCGCCGACATCGCCCCCGGCGAGAGCGGCCACCACATCGAGATGCTGCACATGCAGTACGGCGAGATCGACGCGATCCGCTCGGCGGTCGACGCGGGCGAGGCCTCCCGCGCCGACGTCCTGGACTACTACAACGAGCTGATCCTGCACGGCGCCGACAGCTTCGACAGCCAGACCCGCGCGGGCGGCGACGGGAACGACGCGGTCAGCCCGAGCTTCACCGCGACCTACATGTTCCGCGCGGTCGACCTGTTCGCGCAGTCCGACGCCCAGGTCGCCCGCGCCTTCGCCACCGACGAGCTGACCCTGGAGGACCAGCGCCGGTTCACCGAGCTGGTCGGCTCCTACGAGAGCATGCTCGCGGCCAACGGCCACTACCTGGAGGGCGAGGGCCAGGAGGCCCGGCTGGAGAACCTGCTGGCGAGCCAGGAGTACGCCGACCTCCAGCGCATGCAGGACGAGATCATCGACCGCCAGGCGACCACCGAGACGGTCACCGACCCGGTGACCCTGGTGCCCAGCGAGGTCCAGGACCTGTCCATGCCGGTGGACTACGCCACGTGGGACGAGGCCTACGACCACGTCCTGTCCGAGCTCACCGCGATCGGCGCCGACGAGGCCCTGTACGCCGCGGACGTCACCCTCGCCGAGGCCAACCAGGCCCTGGTCGTCGCCGTGGCGGGCAGCCTCGGCGTCGCCGCCGTCATCGGGTTCGCGTTCCTGCTGGCCCGCCGCTCCTCCAACGTGCTCACCGAGCGCCTGCTGCGCCTGCGCGACGACTCCAACGACATGGCCGAACACCGCCTGCCCGACCTCATGCGCCGCCTGCACGCGGGTGAACAGGTGGACACCTGCACGACCGTCCCCCAACTGGTCGCCAGCGACGACGAGCTCGGCGACGTCGCCAGGGCGTTCAACACCGCCCAGCGCGCCGCCATCGACGAGGCGGTGCAGCAGACCGAGCTGCGCCAGGGCGTCAACCGCGTGTTCCTCAACATCGCGCACCGCAGCCAGACGCTGGTCCACCGCCAGCTGCGCCTGCTGGACCGGATGGAGCGCGAGCAGGAGGACCCCGAGCAGCTGGCCCAGCTGTTCAAGCTCGACCACCTGGCCACTCGCTCCCGCCGCAACGCCGAGAACCTGCTCATCCTGGGCGGCGAGGCACCGGGCCGCACCTGGCACCGCCCCATGCCGCTGATCGACGTGCTGCGCGGCGCCATCTCCGAGTCGGGCGACTACACCCGCGTCAAGCGGGAGCGGATCGCCCGCGTCCACCTCAACGGCCCGGCCGTGGCCGACGTCATCCACCTGGTCGCCGAGCTGGTCGACAACGCCGCGATGTTCTCGCCGCCGCACACGCACGTGCGCCTGAGCAGCGAGGACGTGCCCAACGGCGTGACGGTCGAGATCGAGGACCGGGGCCTGGGCATGACCGAGAGCGAGTTCGCCTCGGCGAACGCACTGCTGGCCAGCCCGCCCGAGTTCGACGTGATGCGCCTGAACGAGAAGATGCGCCTCGGCCTGTTCGTGGTCTCGCACCTGGCCCACCGCCACGGCATCCGCGTGCACCTGCGCCCGTCGCCGTACGGGGGCGTGCAGGCCATCGTCCTGCTGCCGCACGAGCTGATCGCCGGTGACCGCTCCCCGCTGTCCTCCGACGAGAGCGGCGAGAACGTGTGGGACGTGCGCGAGATCCTCGACCGCACGCCCGGCGGCGAACTGTCGTCCGGCAGGCGCGTCAAGCCCGTGCTGACCTCGGTGTCCGCGCCGAAGGAGGAGGTTCCCGCCCGGGAGGACGAGGACTCCGCGGGCTCCGTCGGGAGCCAGGGGGATGAGGACGGCACCGTGACCGCCGAGACCGCCGAGGCCGCCGAGGCCGCCGAGACCCCGGTGGCCGGGACCGCGCCGGAGGGCGGCACGGACCTCCTCGACGCGGACGGCGACCGCCCCCCGCTGCCCACCCGGACGCCGCTGCCCACCCGGACCCCGACCGTCAGCGCGGTCCCCGACCCCGGCACCCCCGCCGAGGCCGAATCGCCCGTCATGGTCGAAGGGGGACGGCCGCCGCTGCCCAAGCGGCGGCCCCAGGAGAACCTGGCTCCGCAGCTGGCCGCCGACCCCGTGGCCGACACCCGGAGCGGTCCCGCGACGGGCGGCGCGTCCTCCCCGAACGCGACCCCGGACGGCCAGGAGCGTCTGGCGCGCCTGCGCCGGAACATGTCCGCGTTCCAGAAGGGTACGGACCGCGGACGGCGCGAAGGCAAGCAGCAGACCAACGACACCGACAAGGACGCGTAACCGTGACGAGTACTCCCGAAAGCGCCCAGCGTGACAGTGGAAACGGCGCGGGCAAGAAGGACATCGACTGGCTGCTGGACGAGCTGCTCGACCGCGCGGTGGGCTCCCGCCACGCGATCGTGCTCTCCGCCGACGGGCTGCTGATCGGCCGCTCCCGCGAGCTGGTCAAGGAGGACGCCGAGCACCTGTCCGCGGTGGCGTCCGCGTTCCAGAGCCTGGCCCGGGGCACCGGCCGCCACTTCGGCGGGGGCGAGGTGCTCCAGACCGTCGTGGAGATGGAGAGCGCGTACCTGTTCGTCACCGGGGCCGGGCGGGGGGCGTGCCTGGCGGTGCTGGCCGAGGAGAGCGCCGACGTCGGCCTCATCGCCTACGAGATGAACGTGCTGGTCGAGCAGGTGGGCCGTTATCTGGACGCCGCGCCCAGACGCGAGGGCGGTTCCGGGGAAGCCACGCGATAGGGGACGCCATGCAAGCGCACAACGAGTTGCCGCCCGAGGAGGATCCGCACGGCCTGCCCCAGAGGGACGCGGTCGGCGGGTACGACGAGGGCGCGGCGGCCGGACAGCAGGACGCCGGACCGCTGGTACGGCCGTACGTGATCGCGCAGGGCCGCGACCACGCCGACACCGTGCAGCTGGACATGATCAGCGTCGTGATCGCGGCCAAGCGGGCCGAGGTCGACGAGATGGCGCTGGAGCCGGAGCAGATACGCATCCTGGAGCTGTGCCGACGGCCCCAGTCGGTCGCCGAGGTGTCCGCGCACCTGGACATCCCGGTGGCCGTCGTCAAGGCCCTGATCAGCGACCTGCTCAACCGCGGCCTCGCGTTGGCCCGTGCCCCCTACACAGCGAAGAGCCCGGTGAGCCGGGACGTACTCCAGGCGGTTCTCGATGGCATCCAGCGACTCTGACGACACGCAGGCGCCCGTTCCGGCGGCGCTCAAGATCCTCGTGGCGGGAGGCTTCGGGGCCGGTAAGACCACGATGGTCGGATCGGTCAGCGAGATCGCGCCGCTGAGCACCGAGGAGGTGATGACCGAGGCCAGCTACGGGATCGACGACCTGTCGGGAGTGGAGGCCAAGACGACCACGACCGTGGCGCTGGACTTCGGCCGCATCACCATCAACGAGCACCTGGTGCTGTACCTGTTCGGCACCCCCGGCCAGGAGCGGTTCTGGTTCATGTGGGAGGAGCTGTCCGAGGGGGCGCTGGGGGCGGTGGTCATCGCCGACACCCGCCGCCTGGAGACGTGCTTCGCGGCGGTGGACTTCTTCGAGCGGCGCGGCGTGCCGTTCGTGGTGGCGGTGAACTGCTTCGAGGGCGCCCACCGGTACGAGCCCGAGGAGGTCCGCGACGCGCTGAGCCTGGACCCCGCGATCCCGGTCGTGCTGTGCGACGCGCGTGAGCGCGAGTCGGCCAAGAGGGTGCTGGTGACGCTGGTGAACCGGGTGGCCGAGCGGATGGCCGCCTAGGACGTGCTTCACGGAAGGGGCGGGGACCTGTCCCCCGCCCTTCGTGTCGCCCGCCGGGGACGAACCCGGGGGTTTCGGACGCTCTGCCGGGTTGCGGACACGTTCGGCACTCCGGAACCGCTGTACACAAGGAGCTTCCAGGTAAAGTGCGCCCCGTGGAGCGCCGCGAGGCGCGCCACACCCGCAGACCACGGCCCCGTCTGAGCGGGCCCGCACGAAGGTGACTGGAGTTACCCATGAAGCGGTTCGAGTGGCGCGACCGGATCCATGCCCTGGACGCCGAGGACGACTGCGAGCAGATCGTGCGCATCCTCGGCAGCCACGAGTTCCCGTGGGACATCGAACAGGCCCTGAGCCTGGCCCTGTACCGCACCTACGCCGTGCCCAGCGTCGGCGAGCTGCTGGCGCACACGCGCGAGTTCACCGAGCGCACGCAGCACCGCTACGACGACACCGCGCTGATCCTCAACGACATCATGGAGCACGGATTCGGTCCGGGCCGCGGCCGCGACGCGCTGCGCCGGATGAACCAGATGCACCGCTCCTACGACATCAGCAACGACGACTACCGCTACGTCCTGAGCACCTTCGTGGTCATGCCGGTGCGCTGGATCAACGACCACGGCTACGGCTGGCGCAGGCTGAGCGAGCACGAGATCGCCGCCAGCACCAACTACTACCGCAAGCTCGGCAGGCACATGGGGATCAAGGACATCCCCGAGACCTACGCCGGGTTCCTCGAACTCTTCGACTCCTACGAGCGCGAGCACTTCGCCTACACCGAGGGCGGCCGGGCGGTCTCCGACGCCACCCTGGGGCTGATGGTGGACCTCTACCCGGCCTGGCAGCGGCCGCTGGTGCGCCCCTTCACCAAGGCCCTGCTCGACGACCGGCTCATCCGCGCCTTCGGCTACCCCGAGCCCTCGGCCGCCTGGCGGCGGCTGAGCGCGGGCGCGCTGAGGCTGCGCGCCCGGGTGGTGCGCCTGATGCCGCCGCGCCGGGAGCCGCGCTGGGCCAGGATGAGTCCCAACATCCGCAGCTACCCCCGGGGCTACGACCCGTCGCGGATCGGCACCTTCCCCCGGGGCTGCCCGGTCCCGCACGGCATGGTGACCCGCGAGGTCGCCGCCACGGGAGCCCGCGTGCCCGCACCGGACCAGGCGGTCGCACCGACCTCTGGGAAGACACCCGGCGAGGCGTCCGCACCGATCTCCGGGGAGGACGCGGAGAGGTAGCGGTCTCCCTGCCCCGTACACTCCCCGCGTCCCCGCCTCACGCGCGCCCTTCGCGCCCCCGACCCCCGTCCCGAACGATCCCCTCTCCCCGAAGGAACCGCGAATGAAGCGTTTCGACCTCAGAGACGAGATCCACCACCTGGACCACGAGGCCGACTGCGTACGGATCATGCAGATCCTCAACTCCCAGGAGTTCCCCTGGGACATGGGCCGGGCGCTGGGCATCGCCCTGTACCGCACCTACGCCGTGCCCAGCATCGGCGAGCTCCTGGGCCGGACCAACGAGTTCACCGGCAGCACCCAGAAGCGCTACGACGACACCGCGCTGATCCTCAACAACATGATGCGGTACGGGTTCGAGCCGGGTCAGGGCCGCGACGCGCTGCGCCGGATGAACCAGATGCACCGCTCCTACGACATCAGCAACGACGACTACCGCTACGTGCTCAGCACCTTCGTGGTCATGCCGGTGCGCTGGATCAACGACCACGGCTACGGCTGGCGCAGGCTGAGCGGGCACGAGATCTCCGCGATCACGCACTACTACCGCAGGCTCGGCCGGTACATGGGGATCAAGGACATCCCCGAGACCTACGAGCAGTTCCGGGACCTCCTCGACTCCTACGAGCGCGAGCACTTCGCCTACACCGAGGGCGGCCGGGCGGTCTCCGACGCCACCCTCGACCTGATGGTGTCCTTCTACCCGCAGCGCGTGTCCGGGCTGGCCCGGAAGTTCTCCATGGCGATCCTGGACGAGTCGCTCATCGAGACCTTCCGCTACGAGCCGCCCAGCAGGGCCTGGCGGCGGACGGCGGACCTGGCACTGAGGCTGCGGGCCCTGGTGGTGCGCCGGATGAAGCCGCGCGAGGAGCCGCTGTGGGCGGACGGCAACCCGAACATCCGCAGCTACCCGCAGGGATACGACGTCAACCGGATCGGCACCTTCCCGGCGGGCTGCCCCGTGGCGCACGACGTGGACCCGGTGGGTCACGAGGAGCTGTACGGCGACGGCGGCGGGAGCGGCGGTGTCTCCGAGGCCCGTCAGGCCCCGGAGACGGCGCGGTCCGCCACGGCTCCGGAAGCCGTGGAGGGTTCGGAGTCCCGGGAGACTCCGGCGGCTCCGGCCGAGGCCTCCGCGGACGGGCGCGCGTGACCGCCGCGCCCACCGCCCGGGGCACGGTCAGCGGGCCCGGTGCTCCGCTGCCCCGTTCCGTGCACGCCTGGTACGGCAGCGGCGCGGTGGCCACGGGGATCTTCAACACGGTGCCCGGGCTGCTGCTCCTGATCTACCTGACCGACACGCTCGCGGTGAGCCCCGCCCTGGCCGGGGCGGTGGTGCTCCTGCCCAAGGTGGTCGATCTTCTGGTCAGTCCGTATATCGGAATCTGGTCGGATAGGACGCGTTCACCCTGGGGTCCGCGACGCCCGTGGATGCTGGCCGGGGCGCTGACCCTGCCTGTGCTGTTCGCCGCGATGTTCGCCGGTCCGCCGCTGGAGGGGGGCTCCGCCGCGGTGTACGTGGCGGCCGTGTTCGTGGCCGCCGCGCTGGCCTCGTCGGTGTTCCAGGTGCCGCACACGGCCATGCCCGGGGAGATCACCTCCGACTACCACGAGCGGTCCACGTTCAACACGTGGCGGACCGCGTTCGTGGGGCTCGCCCTGATGCTGGGCGGCGCCCTGGCCCCGGTCGTCCAGTCGGCCCCCGCGGACCCCGTGGCCGGGTACCGGCTGATGGGCCTGCTCATGGGCTGCGTGGTGCTGGTGTCGATGCTGGGCTCGGTGGTGGGGACTCGCCGGGCACCGCGCCCGGTGTTCGCGCACCGCACGGAGGGTCTGGCGACCCAGCTGCGGGTGGCCTTCGCCCACCGGCACTTCCGGGTGCTCTTCCCCGCCAACCTCCTGATGGCCACGGCGAGCGGCACCATGGTCGCGGGCGTGCCGTACGTGACGGCCAACGTCATGGGGAACCCGGGCTACACGAGTGTCCTCATGGTGTGCGTGCTGGTGCCGCTGATCGCGTCGGCCCCGCTGTGGCGGCGGCTGTCCCTGCGCGTGGACAAGCGCCGCGCCGCCGGGTACGCGGCGGCGGTGTTCGCCCTGGGCGGCCTGGGCCTGCTGCTCATCCCGCTCTGGGGCTTCCCCGGCGCCGTGCTGTCCTCCGTGCTGGTGGGCGTGGGCCTGTCCGGGACGACGCTGCTGCCGTGGTCGATGCTGGCCGACTGCCTGGCCACCACCGACGCGTCCGGGCGGCGGCAGGGCGGCGTGCTCTCGGGCGTGTGGACCGCAGGGGAGGCCATGGCGCAGTCGGTGGGAACCGGACTGCTGTCGCTGGCCCTGGCGGTGAGCGGCTACGTGGAGTCCGGGGCCGGGGACGTGGTCCGGCAGAGCGACGAGGCGCTGCGCGGCATGCTGGTCGGCAGCACGCTGGTGCCCGCCGCGGTGATGCTGTGCTGCCTGGTGCCGCTAGCGTTCTACCGGCTGACCGCCGAGGAGGTGGGCGCGCGCTGACCAGAGGCGTCGCTCGCTGGCGCGGCACCCGGAGTCCTCCGCCGCTGATCCTGCGGATCTACGGCCCCCGCTGATCCCGTGACCGGGAGAGGACGACAGCCGTGCCCGCCTCCGGTCCATCCCAGGCCGCCTCCCGGAGGGGCGACCGGCGCGGGGCGCCCGCGGAACGACCGACCCGGGAGGACCGCCCGCGACGGCGCCCGGACTCAGCGGCCCAGACGGCGCCACAGCGGGCGCGGGAGCAGCCGCATCCCCGCGAAGAGCGGCTGGAGCACGCGCGGCGCCCACACGGTGGTGGCCCCCGAGCGCAGTCCTGCCGACACCGCGCCCGCGACCTGGCCCGGGGTGGCCGGGAAGGGCGCGGGCGCCACGTGCGCCGACATCCGCGTCGGCACGTAGCCGGGCCGCACCACCAGCACCCGTGCGCCGGACCCGTGCAGGGAGTCGGCCAGCCCCTGCGCGAAGCCGTCCAGACCCGCCTTGGCCGACCCGTACACGAAGTTGAACCTTCGCACCCGCACCCCCGCCACGGAGGAGAGCACCACGAGCGTCCCGTGCCCCTGCTCGCGCAGGCGGGCGGCCACGGCCAGGTCGGCGGACACGTGCCCGGTGTAGTTGACGGCGGCGGCGCGGGCGGCGGCGGCCGGGTCGGCCTCGTACTCGGACTGCTCGCCCAGCACCCCGAACGCGTCCACCACCACGTCGAGGTCGCCCACCAGCGCCACCGCGGCCGCCACGGTACCGGTGTGGGTGTCGGGCAGAGCGGCGTCGAAGTCCACCGAGCGCACCCGCGCCCCGAGCGCGGTGAGCGCGCCCGGCGGGGAGGCCACCCCTCCCCGGGCGGCCAGCACCACCTCGCGGGCGCCCTCCCGGACCAGCCGTTCGACGATGGCCAGGCCGATCTCGCTGCGGCCGCCGAGCAGCAGCACGCTCCGCACCGCTCCCACCGAGTCGCGCACGGCTGTCCCTGCCTTTCCGGAAAGTGCGTCCCCGGTTGCCGGGGACGGCCGTCATCGTGCCACCGAGGGGCCGCGCTGTCACAGCAGCCGCAGTCGGCGGGCCAGGTCCGAGACCAGGACCCCGTCCGGGTCGGCCCGCTCGCGCACGTGGCGCCACGCGGGCAGGCCGGGGTACATGGCGTGCACGGCCTCGGGGCGGGCCCGACTGTCCTTGGCCAGGTACAGGCGGCCCCCCGCGTCGACCACGCGCTCGTCGAAGCGGTGCAGCAGGGGGCCGAGCCCGGGCAGGTCGGCGGGCAGGTCCACGGCCAGCGACCACCCCGGCCGGGGGAAGGACAGCGGTCCCGGCGTCGGCCGCCCCATCCTCTTGAGGACCGCCAGGAACGACGGCGCGCGCGTGCGCGACAGCTCCCCGGCGATCCACGCCAGGGCGCCCTCCGCGCCGAAGGGGACCACGAACTGGTACTGCACGGCCCCGTGCCTCCCGTACAGCCGGTTCCACCCGTCGAGGGCGTCCAGCGGGTGGAAGTAGCCGCCCACCGGCTGGACCCGGCCGCGCCGCCTCCTGGGCGCCCGGCCGTGTTCGAGGGCGTTGAACGCGCCGACGGTCCACCGGTTCAGGGTCGCCACCGGCGGGGTGAGTGACGGCACGGGCAGGCTCGTGCTCCGGTACCGCAGCGGGTCGCGGCGCAGCGGCGCCGGGAGGTCGCCCGGCTGCGCGTGGTGGGCGCGGGTGACCACGCCCCGGCCCAGGCCGCTCCCGCGGGCGAACAGGTCCAGCCAGGCCACCGAGTACCGGTGGCCGGGACGCGCCATCAGCTCCAGCGTGGCCTCCAGGTCCCGCGTCCGGTCGGTGTCCACCCGCATGTACGCGGTCCGTACCGGAAGCACGCCCAGGGTGACCTCGGTGACCACCCCGGTCAGGCCCATACCGCCGACGGTCGCCCAGAACAGGTCGGGGTCGCCGCCGGGTTCCGGGCCCAGACGGCGCGTGCGCCCGTCCGGGGTGACCAGGGTGAGGGAGCGCAGGTGCGCGCCCAGGGAGGAGTCGGCGTGGTGGTTCTTGCCGTGGACGTCGGCGGCGACCGCCCCGCCCAGGGTGACGCGGCGGGTCCCGGGGGTGACGGGGACGAAGAGGCCGCGGGGCAGCAGGTGGGTGAGCAGGGCGTCCACGCTGGTGCCCGCGGGGGCGGTGACCTCGCCGCGTTCGGCGTCCACGCGCACGGGCCCGGTGAGCCCGGTGCAGTCCAGCACCAGTCCCCCGGCGTCCTGGGCGGCGTCGCCGTAGGAGCGCCCGAGCCCGCGCGGCAGCGCTCCGCGCTCACCCGCCAGGGCGAGCGCCTCGGCGACCTGGGCGGGTGTGCGGGGGCGCACGACGCGGGCGGCCGTGGGCGCGGTGCGCCCCCACCCCCATAGGAGGACCGGCCGTCCCGGCGGCGGATGGTTCACAGGTAGATCCCCGCTGCGACCAGGACCGCGAGTCCGCAGAGGATGAGTTGGAGGGCCCGGTCGCGCAGGGCGATCTCCTCGGGCTCCTCCCCCACGCCCCGGTCCACGAGCAGGTTGTAGCGCAGGACGAACATGATGAACGGCACGATGCTCAGCGCGTGGAAGAGCGTCCTGGGTCCGTCGCCCGGTTCCAGCGCCCACAGGCAGTAGGTGACGATCATGGCGCCCGAGGCCATGGTGCGGGTCTGGGAGAGGTAGGCGGTGCTGTAGCCGCGCAGGGCGGGCCGGACCGCGGCCGCCGCGGCGGCCGGTTCCCCGGGGACATCACCGGTCGCGGCGGTCGCGGCACCGGCCGCGCGCAGTTCGGCCTCGCGCTTGCCGACCACCACCAGCAGCGCGGCCAGCGACACCACGATCACGAACCACGAGGTCAGCGGCACGCCGACGGCCACCCCGCCCGCCACCGCGCGCAGCACGTGGCAGGCGGCGACCGCGACCAGGTCGCACACCACCAGGTCCCGCAGATAGCGGGTGTAGACGAGCGTGAGCAGCACGTACCCGGCGACCAGGGCGGACAGCACGGGGTCGCCCAGCGCCAGGGAGGCCAGCGGCGCGGCGGCACTGAGCGCGATCCCGGCCGTGACGGCCACGGGGACGGGGAGCGCGCCGGAGGCCACCGGACGGTGGCGCTTGCGCGGGTGCGCGCGGTCGCGGTGCGCGTCGTGGACGTCGTTGAGCAGGTAGGTGCCGCTGGCGGCCGCGCAGAACAGGGCGAACACCGCGGCGCCGGTCAGCAGCGCCCCGGGCTGCGTCAGGGCCCCGGCCGCGGCGGGCGCGGCCAGGACCAGGAGGTTCTTGAGCCACTGCCGGGGGCGGCACGCGCGGACGAGCGCGCTCGGACGCGTCGGCGAGGGACGGGTGCGGGGGTCAGTTGTGGTGGTCACGACGGCGGCCCGTGACGGACAGGACGACCGCGATGCCGATGAATCCGACACCGACGACGAGGCAGGCGATGGGCAGGGTGGTCTGGAGGAGGGGGAGCACGGTGCGCCCCTGCTCGGAGTTGGCGACCGCGTTCTGGACGGACTCGTCGTTGGAGACGAGTTCGGCGTCGAACAGCGTCAGGACCTCCTCGCCGTCCACGACGACGACGCGGTTCTGGTCCTCGCTGATCTTGAGGGGGGATCCGGTGACGGGCTCGATCCAGTAGGTGCGGGTGATGGAGAAGACCTCGTCGCCGGTGACGTCGCCCTCGCCCTCCATCCCGGCCACCGAGCGGGGCAGGGTGCGCTCGCCGATGACCTCGCCCTCGACCTCCTGGACGAACTCGTAGGTCTCGACCCCCCCGACCTCCTCGGTCCCCTGGAACTCCATGGGGACGACCTCCCGCGCGGTGGTCTCGAAGAAGTCGTAGTCGCGCTGCTCGGTGAAGAAGGGGAACTTCCAGGCCTGGCCGCTCTGGGCGACGGACTCGTCGTTGACCATGGCGTCGCAGCAGTCGACCGTCTCCCCGGTGACGCGGTCGTGTCCGGCGCGGCGGCTGCTGGAGGTGATGCCGAAGTCGGTCTCGGCGTCCCTGACCCAGGTGAACTGGTCCCACACCACCGTCTCGTCGGTGCTGGAGGCCACGTCGGCCCGGATGGTCGAACGCGCCTCCAGGGTGGCGTTCTCGACGAGCTCGACGTCCTCGATGTTGAAGTAGGTGGCCCCGTCGGCTTCGAGGACTGTTTCGCTGTAGTAGTCCAGAGGGGTCTTCATCAGGGAGCTCGACAGCCACGTGCGCATCATGGGGGCAAAAGCGAGGAAGAAGACCCCAAACGCGACGAGAACGACCGCAACGGTACGGCGCATGTGCCCTCCTGGGCGTATGAGAGTCCAGATCTGGAACTGGGTCTAGTGGAACTAGGTTCAGTTCCGGGTAGAGTACTGCCCAGTAGCGAACGACGTCACCAGGGCGTGTCGAAATTTTTATAACGCGTTCTAGTGCAACCCGTTCCGCCCTCTCCCCGTCCTGGAAGGCCCATGGCGCCCACCTCCTCCTCCGCGCCCGGGGACCCTGCTGCCGGTGCCCACTTCGCCAGCGCGCGCACCCCCGACCCCTCGCTGCTGCTGCCGCAGGTCGACGGCCGCCACGAGGCCCTCGACGGCGTCCGCGCGGTGGCCGCCCTGATGGTCCTGGTGTTCCACGTGGCCACCGAGACCGGCGACTCCCTCGCGCCGGGGGTGCTGGGCGGCCTGCTGTCCGCCTTCGACGTGGCCGTGCCGCTGTTCTTCGCGCTCTCGGGCGTGCTGCTGTACCGGCCCTGGGCCCGCGCGGCCCTGGACGGGGTGCGCGGGCCGCGCGCCCGCCCCTACCTGTGGCGCCGCGCCGTGCGCGTCCTGCCCGCCTACTGGCTGGTGGCCGTGACGGCACTGCTGGTCTACTCCCGCGACGAGCTCGGCTCGCCGCGGTACTGGTGGGAGGTCCTCACCCTCACCTTCCCCTTCAACACCGACCCGCCGTGGGTGGGCACCGGCCCCTACGGCCTCGGCCAGATGTGGAGCCTGTCGGTGGAGGTCAGCTTCTACCTGCTGCTCCCGCTGTTCGGGCTGCTCCTGGCCCTGTGGGCGCGCGGCGGCCGGAGCGTGGACGCCCGGGGGCGGCGGCTGCTCGTGGGCCTGGGGGTCATGGCGCTGCTGGGCCTGGCCGCGCTGGTCCCGCAGTTCCATCCCGAGCCCCGCGAGTACATGCACGCCTGGCTGCCCCGGGCCACGGGCCTGTTCGCCGCCGGCATGGCGCTGGCCGTGCTCTCGGAGTGGGCCTGGCGCGAACCCGGCGCCGACGGCCCGGTGCGCCGCCTGTGCCGGACCCTCGGTTCCTCCCCCGGGGTGTGCTGGCTGGTCGCGGGCGGGTTCTTCGCTTTGAAGGCCACCGAGGCCTCCGGCGGCCGCTTCATCGGCTCCGGCGACATCTGGACCTCGGCCGTGGACTCGCTGGCCGGGATCGGGTTCGCGTTCTTCCTGATCGCCCCGTGCGCGCTGGCGCCGCGCCCGGCCGGTGAGCCGCTCCCGCTGCGGGAGGCGCGGGCCTGGCGCGGCGGCCGGTGGCTGGACTCGCTGCTGCGACACCGGGTGTGCCAGTTCCTGGGGCGGATCTCCTACGGCGTGTTCCTGTGGCAGTTCATGGTGCTCTACCTGTGGCGCGACTTCACCGGCCAGGAGATCTTCACCGGATCGTTCTGGCTGGACGCGGTGCCGGTGACGATCGGGACCGTGCTGCTGGCCGCGGCGAGTTACCGGTGGGTGGAGGAGCCCAGCCGCCGGTGGTCCCACCGGCTCACTCGGAGGAGACAGACCCCGGTGAGGTGAGCGGAAGGGCCCACCTGCCCGTTCGCCCGAACTCCGGAGCACGGAAGGCCTGACAACGCCGAACTCCGGGACGGACGCGGCCCCGGGATGGTGGGCGCCATGAGCAGGTGTTGGAGGGCTCCGGCCACCGCACAGCTTCTGGGTGGTAACCGAGGCAGCGTCGGCACCGAAGGCGGGAGCGAGTACCGGAGGGCGACCAACGGTTGGGGTTCGGAAATGGTCGGGATCTGCTGCGTCAGTGGCTGCCGCGAAGTGGCGCATGAGGGCGACCAACGATTGAGTTTCGAGGGCGGTTGCTCGCTCCTGCGTTGGCACCAAGGGCGGCGGGTGTCTGGGGTCCCCGTTCAACGCTTTGGCTGCGGGTGGTGGCCGAGGCGGCGTTGGCACCAAAGGCGAGCGGACCCTCCGGCTCCGAGCAGCGCTACCGGCCCCGGTGGCGAAGGCGTGCGACGGTGGCAGCGCGCACGGATACCAACCCTCTACCGGGTCCGAAGGTCTGTCCCGTGACGCGTGGCGGAGGAGCCGGGGTGCTACTCCCGGGGCGGCGGATGCGGATCGGGAGGGTGTCCTCGCCCCAGGGACCCCGCCCCGATTCGCGTCCGGTGGTGTGCGCGGAGTTCGCGTTGGTACTTGGCCCGGTTGTGCGGGCCGCACAACGGTTGCAGGTTCGCCACCACCGTGCGCCCGCCCCGCGAGAAGGAGGTGATGTGATCGGCCTGGCACCAGGTCACCGGCACCTCGCACCCGCCCGGGTGCGCGCACGTGGCATGCCCGTGAAAGGCCGCCGCGCGTTGGCGGGCCGAAGCCAACCGGCGGCTGGGGGCCACGTCCAGCACCCGCCCGGTGGGCGGGGCGGTGAGCATCCGCACCACCTCCGCGTCTGCGGAGAGTTCGTGCACCACTCCGGCCGGGATGACGCGGCCGTGCTCGTCCAATGCCGGGACCTCCTGGCCGCGAGCGTTCAGGTAGGTGTTGACCGGCACCAGGATGCGGATCTGTACCAGCGGGGCGGGGGCGTTGTCGCACCCGGTGTGGGTGGTCGCATACCGCAATGCCGCGATGAGCGCGTCATGCTCACGCTGGGACCGGGACCGGGTCTCGCCCTCCCCGAGCGGGGTGGTGAAGGTGTCGATGGCCGCGCGCACGATCAACGCGTCCCCGACCCCGCCCCAGGCCTGCAACTGGTAGCTGCCCTGGAACGTGTCATGCACGACCAGACCACGCCCGGCGTGGGCGGCCTCGTGGTCGCGGTCCAGGCGGTGCGGGTCCAACCGATAAGCGACCTGGCGGGCCACCGACTGGAGCTGGTTGACCGACAACGCGGGCCGCTCCTGCTTGGCCGCCACCAGCGCCGACTCGAACCCCCGCCGGTACTCCACCTCGTCAGGAAAGTGGTCCTCATCCCGGGTCTGGACGGCTGTGTCGGTGGCCTTGGCGATCGCGACCGCCTCACCCAAGGCCACCGTGCCCTCGCCCACAGCCTGAACCGTGGCGGGCAACGTCTCCTCGTGCACGTGCTGGGCCAGACGAGCCAAATCCTTGGCCTGAGCGGCGGGAACCTTGCACCGGTGGGTGATCCACTTATCCAAGGTGGAGTAGCCGCTGTAGCGGGCCACCTCACCCCGCGCGTACAGATGGGCCATCCGCGTCAGCGCCTGGTAGCGGATCCTCTCCAGCTGCGCCCACAGCGCCGCGACTTCCTCAGCGGCGGCCTCATCCACCCCCGGCGGCACCTCAGCGTCCCACGCTTGATCGATGACCTCGCGCGCACCGGCCAGCGCGGCCACGACCGGGGAGCATTCCCCGGGGGCCACGTCGGGCGCTGCAAGCATCATCTCCATACCTCTTATTATAGGTCAGTACCCTCCATTTATCTATCCATTTCCAAGCCCAACTGAGCTCTTTTCCTGGCCCATTCTCGGGGATTGTTTATTTCCGGGAATCCACAATGGGGATGTCCGAAAATACGCAACCAGAATGATCGTTTGCCGTTGGCGCCACCGCCACCCTCCCCTGGCCACAGGAGCCAGGTGCATGGCCCGAAGCTGGAGGATTCTCCTGCCGTTGGTGCTGACGCAGCAGAGCCCAGCCACCCCCGAACCCCGGGCGTTGGTCGCCCTCCGCCAGGCGCTCCCGCCTTTGGTGCCGCTTGTCGTCGGGGACCCTCGCCCCAACCGAACGCCGACCGTTTCTCCAAGGCCGTTCCACTTCGCGGCAGCGGGTGCGCTTTCGTTGCCGCCAACGACCCCAGACAAGAACAGCGCAGGGGAGAGACCTGATGACGGCCCCTCCCTTCCCCTCCCCCTCCCCCTGCCTCCCCCTCTCCCTGCCTCTCCCTGCCTCCCCCTCTCCCTGCCTCTCCCTGCCTCCCCTTCTCCCTGCCTCTCCCTCTCCCCCTCTCCCTGCCTCTCCCTGCCTCCCCCTCTCCCTGCCTCTCCCTGCCTCCCCTTCTCCCTGCCTCTCCCTCTCCCCCTCTCCCTGCCTCTCCCTGCCTCCCCTTCTCCCTGCCTCTCCCTCTCCCCCTCTCCCTGCCTCTCCCTCTCCCCCTCTCCCTGTCTCCCCTTCTCCCTGCCTCTCCCTGCCTCCCCCTCTCCCCACCTCCCACCTCCCACCTCCCACCTCCCACCTCCCACCTCCCACCTCCCACTGCACCAAGGCTCTCGCTCATTTTCTCCGCAGCGATCAAAACCGTACGTACACGAGAGCGAAACTCGCCCGCGAAACCAGGTCAAGAAATCCGGCCGCTATACCAACCCACGCAACCAGCGACTTGACGAAATACGACTAGCGGCCTTCCGCGCGCCCATCCTCCTCGGGAGCCCACGGGTTGCCCTCCACCGTCGGCGCCATGCCGCCCACCGACACCCAGTCCAGGCACAGCCCACCCCGGTCCTGCGGATCCTCGGGCACGAACACCGACAGCTGCTCACCGGGGGCGCCCGCGGGCACGTACCGGGTGCCGTTCTCCTCCGCGGCGGGCAGCTCGACCTCGATCCAGTCGTCGCCCAGCGCCACCACCACGCCGACGTCCTCCTCGGCCGTGTAGCCGAGCGTGACGACCTGGGCGACGCCGCCGTGCGCCTCCACCGGCCAGGACACCAGCCCCTCCCAGGGCTCCAGACACTCGTCCGCCGGCCCGGGGGCGAACATGTCGCTGTCGTCGGAGGGCCGCGCCGGGACCAGGAACCCCGCGTCGTTGAACACGTACGCGGTGGCGGCCTCCTCGGGCACGGCCATCCGCGCGGCCACGTCGTCCGACGCCAGCGGCGGCAGCACCCACGAGCTCAGGCGGCGCTGGCCGTTCCACTCCAGGACCACGTCCTCGGGGACCGGACGCGCGTACAGGCCACCCTCCTGCGGGACGTCCTCCAGCGCCGTGCGCACCGTGTCCAGGTACCACTGGAGGCGGTCGCCGCTCAGGGTCTGGGCGTAGGTGTGGGTGGAGTAGCCCGCCGCCACCGCGTACACCGCCGTCGCCAGCGCGGCCGCGGCCCGGGCGGCCCGCCGGGGCCGCACGCGGTAGGGCTCCCTGCCCACCGGGGCCGCCGAGGCCCCGCCGACCAGGGCGCGCGCCCGCTCCTCCCTGGTGGGCAGGTAGGCCAGGGCCAGGCACAGGGCGAACACCAGCGCCGCGTCCGCCACGTACCGGGGGTCGGCGGCGGCCACGTCCTGGAACCGGCCGCGCGCGATGATCGTCGGGATGACGTCCACGACCACCAGGTAGGCCAGCAGCAGCGCCCAGGCCCGCCACGCCCCGCGCCGCATCCACAGGCTGACCAGCACGATCACGGCGAAGACCGCCCAGGCCGCCAGCACGGTCACGCCGGGCGGATCGACCAGGCCGCCGGTGGGGGTGACCGGGCCCCACTCCAGGGGGCCGCCCAGAGCACCGACCGGAAACACCTCCGTGAGCAGTCCGCGCAGCATCGTCAGGGCGGGCTCGCTCTGGGGCACGCCCGCGCCCTCGCCGCCCCCCGCCGCGCGCATCCGCACCAGGTAGAACACCGCGTAGGCGGCGAACAGCGCGCCCATCGCCGTCCAGAACGGCCGGTGCAGGACCCACGCGCGCCGGGTCCCGGCGACCGGGCCGCCGGGGTAGAGGTGGGCGACGGCCACGGCGAACAGCACCAACGGCAGGAACATCGCCTTGACCGTGAACAGCATGCCGAACACGACGGCGCCGCCCGCCCGCCAGGCCAGGCGGTGGTCGTCCGTGCGCAGGTAGCGCACGGTCCACAGCACGGCGAGCACCAAGGCCAGCTGGAGGGGGACCGCGTTGAGCGCAGCCGACCACCAGCCCAGCACGGGCACGGTCAGCGGGGCCAGCGCGTACACGGTCAGCGGGACCAGCAGTGCCCAGCGGCGGCCGAACAGCTCCCACACCAGGCGCAGGAACCCCACCATCGCGGCGGCCTGGAGGGCGAGCATGGTGCCCGCGCTGACCCACCACTCGTAGGGCCACAGCGCGGTCTGGAGGTAGACCAGGAACAGCGCCCCCGGCATCAGGTGGCCCTTGTGCAGGGTGAGCAGGTAGTCCGGCCCCAGGTCGCTGGCGTGGGCGCTGGCGAAGAAGAGGTAGTCGTCCTCCACGAAGTGGGACTCGCCCAGCACGTAGGCCCGAAGCCCCAGGGCTCCCAGCACCACCAGAAGTCCCACCAGGACCAGCCGGTCACGGGCCAGGCGGCGCGCGGCGGCCCACGCGGCGCGGGCCGCTCCGCCCGGCTCGGGGTTCTTCCCACCGGGCTCCCCGACGGGGCGGCGTACCCTGGGTGCCCCGACCGGGCCGGGCCGAGCGGCTTCGGCGCCCGGACCGTCGTGCCCACTCGCGGTGGGGGGAACAGGCGGCATCGGCATCTCTCCCGCCGTAGTTGGCCGATCCGGAGAAGGGGTGCCAGAATACAACACGTTCCACTTTTTCCCTCGACCCTTGTCGCAGGCCATCCCGGCCTGGATACCCGGAACAGGAACACGATGCAGGTGCGTGTTCCGGCGGGGTCGCGAACACCGTGGAGGTGATGCGGGTGGGGCTCGAACAGGTCCGCCGCGACTGGACGCGGCTGGGTTCCGCCGAACCCCTGTGGGCGGTGTGCGTGGACCCCGGCAAGAGGGGCGGCGGCTGGGACGACGACGAGTTCCTCGCCTCCGGACGTGCCGACATCGACCCGTCCGTCGCCCGCCTGGAGGAGCTGGGCATCCGCCCCGAAGGAGGACGGGTGCTGGACTTCGGGTGCGGCGCGGGACGGCTGTCCAACGCCCTGGCCGCGCACTTCCCCGAGGTCGTGGGGGTGGACATCTCCGCGCCGATGCTAGAGGAGGCCCGCCGCCTGGACCGCTCCGGGGGACGGATCGGGTTCGTGCTGAACGAGCGCCCGGACCTGTCGGTGTTCGGGGACGGCTCCTTCGACCTGGTCTACACCGACCTGGTCCTCCAGCACCTGCCGCCCGCCCTGGCCGAGGGCTACGTGCGCGAGTTCGCGCGGGTGCTGCGTCCCGGCGGCGCCATGGTGCTGGGCGTGCCCGAGTCCGAGCGGCGCACCTTCAAGGGGCTGGTGTTCCGGTACGCGCCGTGGCCGCTGGTGGCCCTCGCCCAGCGGGTGCTGCTGCGCTACCCGGCGCCGATGCGGATGCACACCCTGCGCACCGAGCGGATCGCCGAGCTGGTCCCGGGCGGCCGGATCGCCGCCTCCGACGAGTACTGGGGCGGCGACCACTGGCGCCACCTGCGCCACTTCGTGGTGCTGGAGGAGAACACGTGACCGCGAACGCCACCGACGGGGGCACCGTCCCCTTCCGCGCCACCCTGGGCAGGTCGGTGCGGCTGTTCGCCGCCTTCCGCGGGGAGCAGACCGACCCGGCGTTCTTCTACGGCACGCTCGCCCGCGACACCGTCGCGCAGCTGCGCTCCTACACGCCCCTGGACGGCAGGCTCGTGGTGGACGTGGGCGGCGGCCCGGGCTACTTCGCCGACGAGCTGAGGTCGGCCGGGGCCCGCTGCCTGTGCGTGGACGCCGACGCCCACGAGATGACGCTGCACGGGCGCGACGCCGACGCGTACGGCGTCCAGGGCAGCGCCCTGGACCTGCCGCTGCGCAGCGGCTCGGTGGATGTGTGCTTCTCCTCCAACGTGCTGGAGCACGTGCCGGACCGGACCCGGATGGCCGACGAGATGGTGCGGGTGACCCGGCCGGGAGGGCTGGTGTACCTGTCGTACACGCTGTGGCTGTCACCGTGGGGCGGGCACGAGACCTCGCCGTGGCACTACCTGGGCGGCGCGTACGCGGCGGAGCGGTTCGCGCGGCGCCACGGTCGGCGGCCCAAGAACGACTTCGGCCGCACCATGTACGCCGCGCACGCCAGGGAGATGCTGCGCTGGACGCGCGGGCGCACCGACGTGGACGTGGTGGACGTGCGCCCCCGCTACCTGCCCGGATGGGCCAAGCCGGTCGTGCGGGTGCCGCTGCTGCGCGAGGTCGTCACCTGGAACCTGCTGCTGGTCCTGCGCAGGCGCTAGCCGACCGGCCGTCGGGCCCGCTCACTCCAGGTCGAACGGCAGCCTGCGGCGCGTGTGCTGGACGCTGACCCAGTGGTCGGCGGTGAACTCCTCCATCGCCCACTCACCGCCGAACCGGCCGAGCCCGGAGTGGTTCTCCCCGCCGAAGGCGGTGTTGGCCTCGTCGTTGAGCGTGGAGTCGTTGACGTGCGTCATGCCCGCCCCCAGGCGGCGGGCGAAGCGCACCCCCCGCTCGGCGTCACGGGTGTGCACCGCGCTGGACAGCCCGTACTCGGTGTCGTTGGCGATGCGCAGCGCGTCCTCCTCGTCCTCGGCGCGAACGACCGTGGCCACCGGGCCGAACACCTCCTCGGCCGCGCTCGGCATGTCGTTGGCGGCCAGCAGCAGGTGGGGCGGCAGGACCCTGCCCGCCGGGCCGGTCGGTTCACCGGACAGCAGGAGCCGCGCGCCCTGCTCGACGGAGCGCGCCACCACGTCCCGCACGCCGTCGCGCTGCTCGTCGTCGATGATGGGGCCGATCTGGGTGGCGGGGTCGGAGGGGTCGCCCACCCGCAGCGCCCGGGCGCGCACGAGCATCCGCTCGACCAGCTCGTCGTGGACGGCGGCGTCGGCCACGACCCGGTTCGTGGCCATGCAGATCTGGCCCTGGTGGTAGTAGGAGCCGAACACGGCGGCGTCCGCGGCCAGGTCGAGGTCGGCGTCCTCCAGCACCACCAGCGGCCCGTTCCCGCCGAGTTCGAGCGCGCGCCTCTTGAGCGGGATCTGCCGGGCGATGTGGCGGCCGACCTCGGTGGAGCCGGTGAACGAGATCATCCGGGCGAGCTCGTGGGTGGCCAGGGCGTCGCCGATCTCACCGCCCCTGCCGACGACCACGTTGATCACCCCGGGCGGGAGTCCGGCCTCCTCGTAGATCCGGGCGAGCAGCAGCCCGCCCGTGACCGGGGTGTTCTCGGCGGGTTTGAGGACCACGGTGTTGCCGAGGGCGACGGCGGGCGCGACGGAGCGGTGGGAGAGCTGGAACGGGAAGTTCCACGGGCTGATCACCGTGACCACGCCGAGGGGTTCGCGGTAGACGCGGTTCTCCTTGCCCGGGGTGATGCCGGGCAGGATCCGGCCCAGGACCCGTGTGGGGTAGGAGGTCACCTCGACCATGCCGCTGCGCACCAGCCGCCACTCGAACTCGGCGCGCTCGCGGACCGCCCCGGCCTCGTGGACCAGCCAGTCGATGATCTCCTCGCGGCGCGCGTCCAGGACGCGCAGGGCCCGCACGAAGACCTCCGCGCGCTCGGCGGCGGGGGTCGCGGCCCAGCCCGGCCACGCCCGCTGCGCCTCGCGGTAGGCCAGGTCCACGTCGCCCTCGTCGGCCAGGCGGAACTCGGCCAGGACCGTGTCGTCGTAGGGATCCACGTCCTGGACGACGCTCCCGGACGATCCGTGCCGCCACTGGCCCCCGATGGGCATCCGGTCCAGCCCCGTGTAGGCGTCCGGCCTGCGGTCCGCGTGCATCGGCCCTCCCCTGCTTCGGCGTCACTGATGCCACGGTCGCCCCTGCCCGGAGCGCGGGCAACGGGACTTGCCGCCTCTTGGCCAACTGTTCAGCGACTCCGCGACCGCCCTTGTCGCCCGTGGTCCTCAGCGGGCGGGGCTGAGCAGGAGCTCGCTGACGACGCGGCCGTCGGCCCCGGTGACCGTGGCCGTCCAACCGCCCAGGTCCACGCTCTCCCCGGGCTCCTCCGGGATGTGGCCGAGCAGGACCAGGACCATCCCGGCCACGGTCACGTAGCTGCCCTGAGGCCGGTCGGTGAGGACGACGCCGAGGTCCTCCAGTTCGTGGACGGGGTAGGTGCCGGGCAGGCGCAGGGCGCCGCCGTCCAGCCGGGCGGGGGCGCGCTCGTCGGTGTCGGTCTCGTCGTAGATCTCGCCGACGACCTCCTCCAGCAGGTCCTCCAGGCTGACGATGCCGCTGACCTCGCCGCTCTCGCCGATCACGACGGCCAGCTGCTGGCGTTCGACGGTGAGCCGGTGCAGCGCGGCGGACACCGTCAGCGAGTCGGGGAGCAGCAGCGGCTCGCGGGCCAGGTCCTCGGCCGTGCCCTCGCCCCGCAGGAGGTCGGACCAGTGCACCACGCCGACGATGTCGTCCATGTCGCCCCGGGCGACCACCGGGGCGCGCGAGTGGCCGCGCTCGGCCAGGAGCAGGGCCGCCTCGCGCGCGGGCAGGTCGGCGGGGACGGTGTCCACGTCGGGGCGCGGGACCAGGACCTGGCGCAGCGTCCGCCCGGTGATGTCGAAGGCCCCGGAGAGGATGGTGCGCTGCTCGGGGGTCATCTGGCCCTGGGCCGCGATCATGTCGCGCAGCTCCTCCTCGGTGGCCTCGTCCCGCATGCCCTTCGGGTCCACCCCGCTGAGCCGGACCACCAGGTCGGTGGAGACGCTGAGCAGCCACACCGCGGGGCGGGAGAGCAGCGCCAGCGCGTTGAGCGGGCGGGCCACGAGCAGCGCCCAGGGCTCGGCGCGCTGCATGGCGATGCGCTTGGGGGCGAGTTCGCCCAGGACCAGGGTGACGAAGGCGAGCACGACGGTGACCAGCACGACCGACACCGGGGCCGCGTAGGAGCCCAGGAAGCCCAGCGGCTCGACCAGGGGTCGGGCCAGTGAGACGGCCGCGGCGGCGGAGGCGAGGAAGCCCGCGAGGGTGATGCCGATCTGGATGGTGGCCAGGAACCGGTTGGGGTCGCGGGCGAGCCGGGCCACCGCGCGGCCGCCCGGGCCGCGTTCCTCCAGCCGCCTGATCTGTCCCTCCCGCAGCGTGATCAGGGCGATCTCGCTGCCCGCGAACACGGCGTTCACCACGACCAGGACCAGCACGAGGCCGATCTGGGCCCCGTAGCCCTCCATGGGACTCCTCCGCGGTCGTCGGTCGGTCTCCGGAGCTGGGATTCCTTCCCCGAAACCCGCGGGCCACACACCGCCCGGGGGTCCGGACTCCTGGCCCTCGCCCCGCGGCTCAGCCCAGCCGCTCCAGGGCCCCGCGCGGGGAGCGGGCGTGCCGTCCCATCCCCGCGAACGGGCACTCCTCGCGCTCCAGGCCGATCGTGAGGTCCCGGGCCGTCTCCACCTTCTCCAGCTCCTCCCAGGTCAGCGGCGCCGCGATCGGCGCGCCCGGTCTGGCCCGCACCGAGTACGGGGCCACCGCGAGCTGTTCGCGGCCGTTGCGCAGGTAGTCCACGAACAACCGGTCCCCTCGCGCGGCCCTGCGCACCTCGGTGGTCAGCTCGTCCGGCCGCCGGGCCGCCACCCGGTCCGCGACCGCCTCCGCCAGCACTCGGACCTCCTGGTCGTCCGCCTCGGGCCGCAGCGGCGAGCGCACGTGCAGCCCCCGGGAACCACTGGTCATCACGTAGGCGGCCAGGCCCAGGTCGTCGAGCACCTCCCGTACGTCCCGCGCCGCGGCGCGGCAGGCGGCGAAGGCCTCGGGGCCGTCCCCGGCGGGGTCGAGGTCGATCACCATCCGGTCGGGCAGGCCCAGGTTCGGCTGCCGGGACTGCCAGGCGTGCACGGTGATCGCCGCCTGGTCGGCGCACCAGACCAGCGCCGCAGCGTCCTGGCACAGCATCATCCGGCCGCCGCTGGTCTCCACGGTCCCCACCCAGTCCGGAACCGACGGGTGCTTGACGAAGAACCCCTGCGCGTCGATCCCGTCGGGGAAGCGCGCCAGGGCCACCGGCCGGTCGCGCAGGTGCGGCAGCATCAGGGGGGCGATCCGGGCGTGGTACCGCGCCAGGTCCTCCTTGGTCGCCCCGCCCTCGCCGAACAGCGGCTTGCCGGGCCTGCGCACCTCCACCACGCGCCGCCCCGCGCGCACCCCCGCGGTCTCCGTCGCCATGGCCTCCCCCGTTCGCCGCCGTGCGGCCCGCCTACCCGGGCGGCGGTCCCGGAAACGGGCCCCGGAAGGCACGAACGCCCGGCCGGGGAGGTCCCTGACCGGGTGTCATGGCGGGAGGTTCACAGCAGGGCGACGGAGACCTGCCCGGCGATCGCGCCCGCCAGGAACGCACCGCAGCAGGTGGCCGCGACCCACCAGCCCAGGCGATCGCGACGCCGGTGTCGGCCGCGCTCCGGTCGAGACGGCTGTCGGGGCTCCCTCTCGGCGCTCCCCCGGATCGGCCGTGCCCGCCGCTCCTCCTCCACGCGCATCCAGGTGGGCAGGGGGCCGTGCTGAAGCCGGTACTCGACGCGGGGGTTGCCCCGCATCCGCGCGAGCATCGCCTGACCACGCGGGGTGAACCACGGGTCAGAGGTCGGAGAGACAGCACGTCCGCGAGCCGCCGCACCGGGTGAGAAGCGGCGTCCCCGTGGCGCCCTGAGGACCTCGCGCATACGCGGGTCGAGAGTCGCCGTACTCATCGGGCCTCCTCCGCGAGGTCGAACTGAGCCCAGACCGCCGTACCGAGGTCAGCGCAGAAGGGGAACGGAACGACGGGGTACGTACCCCATGCCGACGCCACATCGCGGCGCAGGTCATCACGAACCCTGGAGCACTGGGACAGGTTCCCGGGGTACAGGCGCGCGGGCCAGCGGCGCCCGTGTAGGGCGGGCAGCGGCGGTGTCGGGAGTTGCGGGACAATGGACATGTCAGCGGTTCCTTTCAGGGTTGGTTGCTGGCCGTGCTCTGGGGGTGATGTCTTCACCCGCCAGGGCCTTTCTGTTGTCAGCTGTCAGTGGGTGGCGTGCACGACGCCGTCACCGATCCGGTCGGACAGAAGTACGGGTTCCGGACCGGCCGTGATCGCCTGAGGGCTCTTCGTCCGGTGCTCGATCCGCTCCAGCAGATCGAATGACGCGGAACGGGGCAGCGCCTCACCCTTGAGCGCCTCGAAGAGGTCGGCGTAGGCGGCCGTGTGGGTGGGATCGGTGATCAGCGGCCCGGGTCCGCACGGCACGGGCACGTAGGCCACCTGGTGATGCGGGCTGAAGGACAGCACCCGGAAGGGCCCGGAGCGGCACGGGTGGTGGCGGGTGCTGGTGGGGACGATGTGCAGGCTGATGTGGTCACGGCTCACCGCCCTGGCCAGGTGTTCCAGCTGCGCCCGCATGACCTCGGGGTTTCCGACCACCTCGCGCAGCACCGACTCGTTCAGGACCATGCCGTAGAACGGTGGTGCGCAGGTGTTGTACAGGGGCACCCGGACCCGCTGAGCACGCGCCGCCTCCGCGTGCGGAACGCTGATGCCCAGCGAGCGCGACGCCTCCGCCAGCGCCCGCGCGTAGTCCTCGGTCTGGAAGAACTCCGGAATGACGCCGGGATTGAACTCCCGAATCTGGCGGGCCTCGCTCTGGAGAGGTTCCACGGGACCGCCGTCGTCCAGGTGGGACTGGATGAGCGCCCGCGCCCAGGAGTCCAGTAGGACGCCTTTGGTGTCGATCTTCCGGTCCAGGTAGTCGGCGAGATGACGGGCGGGCGCGTGGTCGCCCGACTCGATCCGCTCCAGGAGACCGGGCCAGCACACCTCCCTCAGTGCGAGGTCGCCCGGGGACAGTCCCGCCCCCGTGCGCAACTGCCGCACCCGCGCCCCGAACCTCTCCCACTCCGACCGCTCCGGGCCCGGTTCCGTCCGAACCTGCCGACTTGCGTTCATCACTTCCTCCAGAGGAGTGAGCGGCACACACGCCGAAGAAGCGGTGTGAGATCTCCACTACACCGAAGCACAATGCGTGCATGCATTGCAATCTACTTTGCAATAACGCATTGCATGTCCGAGTTGAGTAGATCCCCGAAGGGCGGGACGCTTGTCCCATGCCGTCTAAGGAGAGCCCGACCATCGCTCAGTGGCAGCTCGCCCAAGCTCTTGCCACACTGCGCGGACGCACGCCTCAGCGTCAGCTCGCCAAAGAGCTGGACGTTGACGCCAGCACGCTCGTGCGCTGGGAAGGGGGCGAAACGGTCCCCCGTGAAAAGCAGCTTCGCAAGGTCCTGGCGCACTTCGAACTGCCCGAAGGGGAGACGGAGCGCCTCGTCTCCCTGCGCGCTGAGGCCGTCGCTCCCTCCTGGTGGCAGGACACCGACGTGGCGAAGGCTTACGGTCAGTACATCGACCTCGAACGAGTCGCGACACAGATCGCCACGTACCAGGACCGCCTGGTCCCCGGTCTCATGCAGACAGAGCGGTACGCACGCGCGATCCTCACAGCGGGGCACCCGCGCGCGACTCCCGAGGAGATCGACGGACTACTCAACGTCCGTCTCAAGCGTCAGGACGAATGGCTGGCAGGCGACACGCTCCTCTGGGCCATCATCGACCAAGCCGCGCTGGAGAAGCACATCGGTGGGACGGCGGTGATGGGTGACCAGACACGGCGCCTCGCGGAGATGGCCGAGCATCCCCGTGTCGACCTTCAGATTCTGCCGAACTCCGCTGGAGCACACGCGGCCCTACAGTCAGGCTCGTTCGTCCTGCTGGAAGTGGACAACCCCGCGCTCCAAGCCGTCTACGTTGAAGCACACACCCGAAACCTGCTTCTGGACCATCCGAGAGAGGTAGCTGCGCACCGCAAGCTACTCGACCACCTGAGAGCAGCCGCGACCAACACACCCCAGACCCACGACCTGTTGCAGCGGCTTCTCCACCAGTACGAAACAGAGGGATAGAGATGCGGCCCGAAGAAGCTCACGAGCACACACCGTTGGGCCCGTGGTTCACAAGCAGCTACAGCGGCTCTCACGGGGAATGCGTCGAGGTCGCACACATCTCCGCGTCGTTCCGGAAGTCCTCCCACAGCGGCAGGAACACCAACTGTGTCGAGGTCGCACACCTTCCGGCACAGTTCCGTAAGAGCTCCCACAGCGCCGCGCACGGGGAGTGTGTGGAGATCGCTGCTCTGGACAACGGCGCCGCCATGCGCGACACCAAGAACCGCGAGCTCGGCGCACTCGCCTTCGACGCCCCCGAGTGGCGTGCCTTCCTCAACACCACAAGACGCGACGCCCGCTGACACACGACGAGGGGTGAGCCTGGCCGCAGAAGATGGCCAGGCCCACCCCTCGTTCGTCTGCTTCAGCGAAGAGGGATCCTCACCCGCCCGCGAGTTCGGCGCGGACCCGCCAACCGCCCTCCACACGCTTCAGCACCGGCCGAAGGCTCCCGTATCCCGGACGTCCCGCCTGCCTCCACGCGTCCACCCACGCCCCAACCCTCTCCACGGCGGTCACCGCTCCGCCGTGGACGACGTCCCCAGTGGCCCCCGGGGCGAACACCGCGAACCCGGTGGCGTCCGCGTAACCCAGCGTTCCTCCCGAGTCCCCCATGCCCACCACGCTGATCTCGTCCGCGCGGGTCGCGTAAAGGCAGGCCCTCAGGTCCTCGGCCGATTCCCCCTCAGCCAGCACCCGCAGCCGGGACAGTTTCCGCTCGGAGAATCCCCGAAGCACTTCCACCGCTCCCTCCACATCCTTCCGCGCCCACGCTGCCGAGATCCACCACGCCTGGTCGTCCGAAGCACGGAACAGCGCGTCAACACCGCGAGGCGGCACCAGCCACTGATCCAACACCTCGTCATGCATCTCCACGTACCGTCCCGACGACAACTCGTCCCCGCGGAGCCGTCCCTCGGCGTCGAGATGGGCACGCAGGATCGCGCTGGTCTTCACCCACGGCGTGACCTCCACCGGAGCAACGATCACGGCCCCCGCGGAGGCCTGCGCCACCCAACTCTCGGGCACCAGACTCGGAGTCGCCCAGGCCACGATCCGGTCGAACGGACCCCGGTCCGGTGCTCCGGCCGCACCATCCCCGGTGACCAGCTCGACGTTGGTCCGGCCCTGACCCTTGTGCAGGTCGCGCGCCCGCTCACTGAGGCTGGCCACGACGTCCATCGACACCACCGAGCCCGCCGACCCGACCAGCTCCGACAGGAGCGCACCGGAGAAGCCCGACCCCGTGCCGATCTCCAGCACCCGCATACCAGGCCGCACATCGAGCTGGCCGAGCATTCCGGCGATGGCCGTGGCGACCGTGCTCTGTGTGACGAGACGACCGTCGGGGAGAAGCGTGTAGTAGTCCTCGTCGACGGCCGCGAGGGCGGCTTCGACATGGGGGCTGTTGTTCATCATGTCCCTTCACCAGTGCGTGTCATGTCCGTCGAAGCAGGAGATAGGGGCGGTCGGGAGCCCGTGCCTCACCCACCGAGACACCCGAGGCCTCGATCCAGGCGTGTGCCGCGTACGGCATGAGCCGCGCACCGATACACCAGTCCACGGTTCGACGCATCAGGAGCGCGGTGAGAGCGGCGGCGAGGGAGTCCTCCAGGCAGGCGGCACGGCCGGGGAACCAGCGCGCGGGCGCACGAGCCGCGGCCACGATGATCGTGGCCTCCTCAACGGTGGCAGAGCGCGCGACGCGAGACTTGAGTTTTCCGACGAACGCCACGCTGCACTTGAGGGGAAAGCGCAGCAGGACCACGGCCATGGTGAACCCGAGCATCCCGGCGCAGCGGTGACGCCATCGGAGTCGAGCGGAGGGAGACGGCGGAAGGGCCATGTGAGAGCTCATGGGGTCGCTTCCTCACCCACGAGCACGCCATGTCGGTGCAGTACGGCCACGAGGCTTCGGACATCGGACAGCAACCGTTCCCCGGCAACGCCCAGTTCACCGGAGAGCTGCTCGGCGATGATCTCCGGTGCCGTCCCGGCCGCGATGTGCCGCCACATGATGGCGGCGGTCGGGTTGAGGCCGTAGAACCTCCCCGTGGACAGGTCCAGGAGCATCGCGCCGTCGTCGGTACCCGCGAACCGGACGTCTGGGGCGGGGATGAGTCTCATCGCCGGTATCCCTCCAGGACAGACGCGCGCCCGGCCGTCACCGGCGCAGGGAGGCGTTCGAGCTTGCGCAACCAGACCTCGGCGGCGATGACCTGGTTGATCCCCGCCATCGCCGCGTGTTCTCCGCCGATCGCCCGCTCAAGCTCCGCCAGGACGAGATCCGGCCGAATGATCCCGAGATCCCCGAGACGGGACTCCCCGAGGAGAGCCCGGAGTGCGGCGGCGTTGCGGCGGACACCGTGGTACTCACACGCGCCGTAATCGCCCTTGGTCCGCCGCGCGTACAACTCACTCGGCACGACTT
Source organism: Nocardiopsis synnemataformans (assembly GCF_965343085.1). Taxonomy (NCBI): domain Bacteria; kingdom Bacillati; phylum Actinomycetota; class Actinomycetes; order Streptosporangiales; family Nocardiopsidaceae; genus Nocardiopsis; species Nocardiopsis synnemataformans. Next base: position 107,620 of record NZ_CBDRFA010000011.1, read on the forward strand.
CGGACAGGGCCGCCTTCAGCAGGGGCTTGGTCTGAGCGACCGATACCCGCTCCACAGCGGGTACCGAGAGACAGGCGGCCACGACCTGGTTGTCGAAGAACGGCAGAGCCACCTCCACGCCGATGTGCTCGGCGATGGCGACGAACAAGCGGGTGTCGAACGTGTGCTGACGTATCGTCCGCAGAGTGTGCGCCTCGACTCCCTCGGGGACGTTCACGTCCCGGGCGGCCTGCCGAAGACGACCAGCGACGGCGCCACGGGCTTTCGGGGAACCCCATGCGGTGCACTGGCTCAGCTGGCCCCAAGCGATACCGCGCTCGATCTGCTGAGACCGCCCCAGCGCACGGTGCGGGGCATCTCCCTCCAGGCACGCGGCCAGGGTGGCGAGCGTGTCAGAGTACGTCGTTCTCCCAGTACGCCAGGCCGCGCGCATAACCTTGTGCGCTGGCCGGTGCCGCAGCCGCGCCCATCCCCGTGCCTCCCGGACGAAGCGTCGCGGACCGCCCGTCCGGACCAGAGCCGCGAGATAGGTCAGCGGAGCGCCGAGCACCACGTCCCCGCCGTCTCCGGCCAGATGGACCGAGGAGCCGGACGCGGGCAGCAGACGAGCCCGGTCACGCGCGAAGATCACGGTGTCCAGGCTCGGATGATCGGTCCACGGAACCGCGTCCATGTCGGTGAACGGCAGTGTCTCCCCACCGCCTTCGATGACGACCTGGGCCAGTCGCGGTTCCTGAGCCGCCAGACGCGCGGCGTATCCGGTGTCGTCGTCGTTGAGGGCGAAGGGGTCGGAGTAGGTCAGGGCCGATACGCGCTCGTGGTGGTGCCGTGCCGCCAACAGTGCCAAGGAGGAGGAGTCCATCCCGCCCGAGAGGTCGGCGGTCACCGCTCGGGTTCCGACAACGCGCTCCCGAACACCCGTGTCCAGGGCTTCGCGAAGGACCCTCCCCGCGGTCGGAACCGTCATTCTCTGTCGCTCGGTGAGACGTGGCACGAGTCCCACCGTTGCGCGCCGTATGACGAGAATCTGATCCGGCGCCACCTCGGTGACCCCCTTGAACAGGGAACCACCGGGAAGGCCGGTGTGGAAGTCTCCGCAGAACAGCCCCGCCGCCAGCGCTTCCGGATCCAGTCGCTCGGTGAGGGCTTCGGCCAATGGGAGTGGACTGGACGCGTACTCGACCGCGCCTGGGGTTTCACGAAACCACACACGGTGCAGACCAGCCAGGTCCGTGGCGACGGCCACCTCCGGTCCCTGACTGACAACCGCGCTGAAGGAACCGGTGAAACCCGCCATCCTTGCGGCCACGACGTGCAGTGGTTCGCCACTGGCCAGCGTCTCACGCAGTTCGACGAGCCTTCCGAAGCACTCCCCCAGGATTACGGCCGTGCGACCGCCCTCCCGGATCCGCCTGACCCGGTTCTCCGGCCACGCTCCGAACAGCTTCACCTCATGCCCTTCGCCGTCGCCCTCTCTTCTCCCTGAGGCCGGTGACATACCCCTGACCGTGCTGGAACCGACGAAGTACCTCCGCACTCCTGTGAACTCCTCCCACGTGGTGGTGCCGCCCCGTCGGAGCGGAGCGGCACCGGCTGGTCAGTAGTAACGGGCGGTGTTCATGTCAGCGGTGTCGTCCGCCGCGTTTCCGAGCGTCAGCTCACGGGCGTCTCCGAGTTCGACCACCATCGGGGGCTCGTAGTCCTGTTCCTCCACGTCGACTCCTTCCGAGATCCATGAGGGTGGTTCCCTCAACCATGAAGGAGACTATTCAAAGAAACCTAATACTTCAAGGAATATCTCTGTGTCTCTTCAGTAAGGTCACGGTGGAAGCGGTAGGAGGAGCTGGCCTCAGGCGTGCTCGCGGGTCAGCTTCGCGAGGAAGGAGCGCGCTTCGTCGTCATAGATCGCGGCGTCCGCGAAGTACTGAAACATGCGCAGATGGAAGTCGATGTCCCTGGGATCAGTCAGAACCTTGTGCGTCGTGAAATTCTCGACGGCAACCTCTCGGTCATCGCGGATATCAAACCCGTTGTTGGGCAGTTCGGGCACCTCTACCCGCCACGGGATCAACCCAACACGCACGTTCGCGAGGGTGGACAGGCTGGCAAGGCGGTCCATCTGTGCCGCCATCGTCACTGATCCACCCATACGCCAGCGGAGCGCTGCTTCCGTGATGACGAAGTGGAACTTCCGAGCAGGTTGAAACAGCACTGACTGGCGATCAAGCCTGGCTGTCGCAGCCTTGGCAGCGTCAACACCAGAGCAGGACAGAGGACGGCTGAACACCGCACGGGCGTACGCGGCCGTCTGCAACAGTCCTGGAACGACGCTTGGCTCGAAGACCCGGAGAAGAGTCGTCGATGATTCGACCCGTTTGATGCCCTGTTGCTCATGCTCCAACCCACGCTTACGCAGCATACGCAGGGAACGGTAGCGGTCGTTCAACTCTTGTGCGCGTGCTTCCAACTTTTCACGCTCAGCAACCGGTGGCTGGAAGAGGTCGAGCAAGGCACGCACATCTTCGACAGAAGCTGTGACCTTGGCTCTTTCGATCTTGGAGATCTTCGCCTGGCTCCACCCCAGCCGTTCGGCCACGACGACCCCGGACATGCCGGAAGCCGCGCGGAGCTGACGGATTCCCTCCGCCAACTCCGCACGGTCCCGCTCGAACGATTCAGGTGTCGTCATCAGTCCCGGTGATACTGCGGATGCGTACTCCAATACTCGTTGAAGGGTACGGCCTTCGCCATCGCCAGGTCACGCTGGGCTCGGTAGTGAGCCAGGTCAGCGTCAGCCAAAAGTTCCGGGTGCAGGAACTCACCGTCATCGCGGTAGTGCATCCGCACGACCTCGGTCTCGTCGAAGAACCAGAAGTCCTCGTTGACCAGGCCCTCTGGACTCCCGTGTTCAGCGGTGTCGAGGATGAGGATCTCCTCACCCGCTTGCGAGGTGAACGTGTAACCCCACTCCATCTCGTAGCGGAGATAGTCCGTCAGAGGACTGTGCACGACGTGGACCCGGAAACGCCGGACGCCCCGACTCGTCTGATCCTCCACCGTCCGCATGTACGGGGTGGTGACGCCCACCCTCGGGCAGGGGTCCCCGGCCAGGTAGGACTCCAGGGCCGCGGCCTCCGAGACAGGGTTGTAAACGGGCAGCGTCTCCAGGCGGAACACACTCTTGACCGCCCCATCGAACAGGCCATCGAACCGCTCGCTACTCAGCGACAAAACGGATTCCCTTCAGCATGTCTGCGGGCACTTCGACCACGCTCTCTCCCTCAGGCAAGCCGATACCAGCCAGCACCTCCGGATCACTGACCACGTATCCCTGCACGATGTAGGTGCCCTTGTCCGTCTCATAGACGGCCGGACAGTTCTTGTTCTCACACCCATCGGTGATCTTGGTGAGCTTCAAGGGGGAGGTCTCCTCGTTCAGGGGCCTTGGCCACAGTCAGAGTATTCCCATAACTACTTGATGTAAAGGAATAATCTTTCCGGGTGGTCTCCCTCCCCAGCGATCCGATGCCCCCTGCCCCGGACACGCGAACGCCCGGCCGGGGAGGTCCCTGGCCGGGCGTTCGGGGGTCGGCGCGGTACAGCCGCGCCTCTCGACTACTTGCGCTTGTTGATCTCCTCGGTCAGCTGCGGGGCGACCGCGTGCAGGTCACCCACGACGCCGAAGTCGGCCAGCTCGAAGATCGGGGCCTCGGGGTCCTTGTTGATCGCCACGATGTTCTTGGCGGTCTGCATGCCCGCGCGGTGCTGGATCGCGCCGGAGATGCCCAGGGCCACGTACAGGTTCGGGCTGACCGTCTTACCGGTCTGGCCGACCTGGAACTGGTTCGGGTACCAGCCGGAGTCGACGGCGGCGCGGGAGGCGCCCACGGCCGCGCCCAGCGAGTCGGCCAGGTTCTCCACGACCGAGAAGTCGTCGGAGCCCACGCCGCGCCCGCCGGAGACCACGACGGCGGCCTCGGTGAGCTCGGGGCGCTCGCCCTGCTCCTCGTTGACGCGCTCGACGACCCTGGCCGTCCTCGCGGCGTCGGAGACCTCCACCGACACCTGCTCCTCGGCGGCGGCGCCGGAGGCTGCCTCGGCCGGGACGGAGTTCGGGCGGATCGCGACGACCGGCACGCCGGTGCGCACGCGGGCGTGGGTGATGGTGGTACCGCCGAAGATGCTGTGCTCGGCGACGACCTCGGCGTTGACGTCCACGACGTCGGTGAGCACGCCGGAGCCCAGCTTGACCGCGGTGCGGCCCGCGATCTCCTTGTTCTCGGCGGTGGCCGAGACCAGGATCGCGGCGGCGCCCCTGTCCTGGGCGAGCTTGGCGAGCAGCTCGGCCCTGGGAGCCACGACGTGGTCGTTCAGCTCGGCCGAAGCCACGTAGACCTTCTCGGCGCCGTACTCGGCCAGGGTGCCCCTGCCCGACTCGGCGCCGTCACCGATCCACACGGCCGCGGGCTCGCCGATGCGGCGGGCGGCGGTCAGCAGCTCGGTGGTGACCTTCTTGACCTGTCCGTCGACGTGGTCGACGAGGACGAGGACCTCAGCCATATCCCTTGAACCTTCCCTGAGTCTCTCGTCTGACCTAGACGAACTTCTTCTCGACGAGGAACTCGGCGATCTTCGCGGCGCCGTCGCCCTCGTCCTTGACCACCGTGCCCGCGGCGCGCGGCGGCGCGGCGTCGAAGTCGACGGTCTCGGTGGTGGCGTTGGCCAGACCCACCCTGGCCGTGTCGATGCCCGCGTCGGCGGCGGACCTCTTGTCGACCGGCTTCTTCTTCGCCTGCATGATGAGCTTGAAGGACGGGTAGCGCGGCTCGTTGATCTTCTCGACCACGGAGACGACCGCCGGGAGCTGGGCCTCGACGAGGTCGTAGCCGTAGTCGGTCTGGCGCTGGATCCTGATGGTGCTGCCGTCGATGTCGACCTTGCGGGCGAACGTGAGCTGCGGCAGGCCGAGGTACTCGGCGAGCGCGGCCCCGACGACGCCGGTGCGCGCGTCGGTGGACTCCGAGCCCAGGACGACCACGTCGAACTCGATGGTGCCCAGGGCCTGCGCGAGGGCGTAGGCGGTCTGGAGCGAGTCCGAGCCGTGGAGCGCGTCGTCGTTGACGAAGACGGCCTTGTCCGCGCCCATCGACAGGGCCTTGCGGATGGAGTCCGTGGCCTGGTCCGGTCCCATCGTCAGGATGGTGACCTCGCCGCCGTGCTTCTCCTTGAGCTGGAGCGCCTCTTCGATCGCGTACTCGTCGAGCTCGTTGATGACACCGTCGGACGCGGCGCGGTCCAGCGTCTTGTCATCGGCGTTGAGCTTCCGTTCGGTCGCCGTGTCCGGGACCTGCTTGACCAAAACGACAATATTCATGGCCGGTGGCCGACCTCCCTGCACTCCATGATCCGCCGTGCGGCGGCCGGACGCTGGCGCGCCCCCTACTGCCAACAATGCCGAATGCCGTTCGGTCATCCGACGGCGGGGCCGTCTTCACGTCCAGACAGGTCCCGCGATGTGCTCATAGCCCAGATGTTACTGGCTAGTAGCTTGGAGGCCAACCCCTGGCCTCCGGTGTGACTGAGGCAACCCTAACCACCGCCGTGCCGACGGACCGCCGCTGATGGTCCGCCACGGGCGGTCCACCGTCGCCGGACACCGGCCGCGGGTGCCCGCCTCCCGCTCCCCACCCTAGTCGCCGCGGATCCCGCCGGAACCGGTCACACCACCGGTAACAGGTCAGAATCTCCCCCGGCCCGGGGACGCCGAAGGCCCCGGGCCGGAGCCCGGGGCCTTCGCGGTGCCCGGTGAGCCGGGCGGGGGTCTGCTCCCCTCAGCTGAACCAGTCCGAGGGGCCGCCCAGCGGCACCCAGTCCGGAGCCGCCGACAGACCGAACGACAGGATGAGCATGGTCAGCAGCACGAGGCCGATGACGACACCGACGTAGACGTACAGGTTGCGGTAGTGGACCCGGCGCACCAACCACACCGCCTGGTGCCGCGCCTCGCGGCCGCTGGGCATGACGTAGCTGAGCAGGATCATCACGAAGATCGCGAAGGCGCCGGTGTAGTTGGCGCCCTGCCCCGGCACGTCCGCGATCCGCGCGTAGATCATGCCGACCAGGATGCCCGCCAGCAGGTAGATCAGGCCGAAGCCGAGCGTGCGCAGCGCCATGCGCCCGAAGGCCCACGGGAAGCTGAGCGCCACCACCATGTTGTCGGAGTTGCGCGGGCCGCGCGTCTGGAGGCGGCGGGCGTGCTCGGCCTTGACCACGTCCAGGGCGCCCAGCGCGGCGATGAGCACGACGCCCAGGATCAGGCCGAACCAGGGGAAGAGCAGGGACACACCGGCCACGGAGACCAGCATGGGCAGGATCGTCAGCGGGTGCATCCGCCACGACCGCTCCTCGTACTCCTCGCCCTCCTCGTCGGAGTCGTTCGGGAAGTAGTCGCTCACCCGGTCGCTGCCGCCGCGCCGGAACCGGCCCAGCAGGCCGCCGCGCCGGTCCTCGTACTCGTCCTCGTCGAACTCCTGCGTCTGGTTGCTGCCCCGGCCGTCGTCCACCGGGGTGAGGATGTCGGCGAAGTCGCCCTTGTGCAGCGGGGTGTTGAAGAACTGCGTGTGCGGTGCCTGGTAGCCCTCGTCCTCGCGCTCGTCGACGGGGCGCCGACCGTACCCGTCCCGGTCCACCGGGTCCATCATCATGGTGCCCTGCGGGTCCTCGCGGGAGAACTCGTCGGACTGGATGCGCCGCGTGCCCAGCATGTCGTCCGGCTCGTCGCGGAGCGGGCTGATCCGCATCGTCCCCTGCGGGTCGTCCGGGTCGTCGGCGTCGCGCGGGGCGATGCGCTCGGTGCCCGGGAGCCCGTCGTCCTCGTCGTCCCAGCCGCGCCGGGCCCCCGACAGGTCGTCGGTGGCCTCCGGGTCGTCGACGGGGCGGCGGCCGTTCACGGCGCCCGAGAGGTCGTCGGTGGACTCGGGGTCGTCGGCCAGACCGCCGGAGTGCGCGGCGGAGGTCGGGAGCGCGGGGCCCCCGGACGGGGACCAGGCGCTGGAGACGGGACCGCTGCTGGTGTGCGAGGGGCCCCAGCCCTCGTCGCCCCGGCCCGCGCGACCGGCCAGGTAGCCCGCCGCTCCGCCGAGCGCGGCACCGGCCGCGCCCGCCGCCGCGGCGCCGCCCGAGCCGCCGCTGTCGGGCTCGTCGCGCGTGCCCCCCGCCGTGGTCGGGTGGTACACGGTGTGGCTGCCGGTGAGCCCGCTGGGACGGCCTCCCGCGTCCTCGGTCCAGGGCAGGTCGAGGTTGAGGCGGCTGGCCTCCTCCAACAGCTCCTCCGCCGTGGGACGGCTGCGCATGTCGCGGGAGACGGCGCGGTTGACCAGCGGCCGCAGCGCCTCGTGCATCCCGTCCATGTCGATCTCGCCGTTGAGGATGCGGAAGAAGATGACCTCGAAGGTGCCCGCGCCGTAGGGCGGGCGACCGGTGGAGGCGAAGGCGACGGTGCCGCCCCAGGCGTGGATGTCGGTGGCCGGGCCCAGGTCGGTACCCTCGATGACCTCCGGGGACAGGTAGCTGGGCGTGCCGACGAACGTGCCGGTCTGGGTCAGCTTGGCGCCGTCCACCGCGTGCGCGATGCCGAAGTCGATGACGATCGGCTCGCCGTTGGAGATGATCACGTTGCCGGGCTTGAGGTCGCGGTGGATCACGTCCACCGCGTGGATGTCCCGGATCGCGCGGGCCATACCGGTGACGAAGCGGGTGAGAGCGCGGCCGCGCAGCGGGCCGTGGTTGGTGACCGTGGCGTCCAGGGTCGGGCCGGGGATGTGCTCGGTGACCACCCACGGCAGCTCGGCCTGGGTGTCGGCTTCGATGACCTCGGCCACGTTGGGGCTGTGCACGCGGCGCATGGTCTCGACCTCGCGGGCCAGGCGGGCCCGGGCGATGTGGTCGCCCGCGACCTCCGGCTTGAGGACCTTCACCGCGACGAACTGCTCGGTCCGGGGGTCCTCGGCCTGGTACACCACGCCCATGCCGCCCTGCCCGATGCGGCGGCGGATGACGTAGTGGCCGATGCGCTCCGGCAGCTCCTCACCCATGGGGAAACCTGCCGACATTGCCATCGAGAACTCATCCCCTCAAAAGACCACATACCACCGCGTCCAGCTTATCGGCCGGGGGATGGGTCACCATTGGCTTGTTCGCCCCGTCTCGGGCCCGTGTGGTCGCTTCCGCACCGCCGGGCGTCCGGGTTCAGGCGGCGCGTCCGTCCGGGGGCGACCCTCACGAGTATGACGGAAAACTGGCGTGGGCGGTTCCCTCCCTCCCGTCCGGACCGGCCGGATGCGGACGTCCGGACGAACCCCCCGTGGCACCGTTCGATCCAACGAACAGGGCGAAAAGTTCTCGAATCCGCCGAAACGGCGGCGGGACGGACGGCACTGCGCGGTGTGCCGCCGCCCCGACCTGCTGTTTCGGCGCCCGGTCAGCGCCGTTCAGCGCCTCTTCAGCACCCCTTGAAGGCGGCCTTGCCGGGTCCCTGCTCGACGAAGCTGCGCATGCCGTCCTTCTGGTCCTCGGTCGCGAAAAGTCCCGCGAAGTGCAGGCGCTCGATCTCCAGACCGGTGTCCAGGTCCGTCTCCAGGCCCCGGTCCACCGCCTCCTTGGCCGCGGCCAGCGCGACGGCCGGGCCCTCGGCGTACCGGGCGACCAGCGCCACGGCGGCCCGGTAGACCTCCTCGTCCGGGACGACCTGGTCCACCAGGCCGATCTCCCGGGCCTCGTCCGCCTTCACGTGGCGGCCGCTGAAGATCATCTCCTTGGCCCGGGAGGAGCCGATCAGGCGGGGCAGGCGCTGGGTCCCGCCCGCGCCGGGGATGACGCCGAGCTGGATCTCGGGCACGCCCAGCCTGGCCCCGGCCCCCGCGACGCGAAAATCTGCTGCCAAAGCCAGCTCCAGGCCGCCGCCGAGCGCGTACCCGGTGACCGCCGCCACGACCGGCTTGGGGATGCGGGCCACCAGGTTCAGGGCGCCCTGGAGGTCGCGCGCGTAGCCCAGCATCTGGGCGGCGGTGCGGTCGGCCATCTCCTTGATGTCGGCGCCCGCGACGAACACCCGCTCGCCGCCGTAGACGACCACGGCGCGCACGGCCGGGTCCTTGGAGACCCGGGTCGCGGCCTCGGCGATCTCCGCGGTGAGCGCGGCGTTGAGCGCGTTCACCTTCGGCCTGTCCAGCCGGATCACGGCCACGGCCGGGTGGTCCGGATCGGTCTCCACGCGCACGAACTCGCCCACGGTCTGCTACCCCTCACTCACTTGGACGTCACTGTCTTCGAACTGCTTACCACCCGGTTCAGGAGAAGAGCAGCACCAGGGTGCCCAGCCTCGCGGACAGGGCGTAGGCCGCCGCCAGGAGCAGGGCGGATCCCACCAGCAGCAGCGTGTCCGCGATCCGCCAGCGGCTCTCCCGGGCGCGGGTGCGCGGTCCGGTCCCGAAGGCGCGCGCGTCCATCGCCGCGGCCAGCAGCGTCCCGGTGCGGATGGAGCGCACCAGCAGGGCGAACAGGCGGCCGAAGAACAGCGCGACCGCCCGGACGGGGTTGCGCCCGGCCTCCAGCCCGCGCGCCCTCCGCGCCAACGTGATCGTGCGCCACTGGTCGGCGAGCAGGGGGACGAGCCGCAGAGCCGCCAGCACGCCCATGGCGGGCCGCTCGGGCACCCGCAGCCGCTGCACCAGACCGTCGGCGGTCTCCGTGGGGTCGCTGCTCACGGCCGCGAGCAGACCGGGCAGGGCGATGGCCAGCAGGCGCACCGCGGCGCCCAGCGCGCCCTCCGCGCCGTGCTCCCCGTACAGGTAGTTGACCAGTCCGCTGGAGAGCCCCATGAGCAGGAAGGGCCCGCCCAGGACGAGCAGGGTGCGCCGGTCGATCCCGCTGAACGGCAGGAGCAGCAGGGCGCCCGCCAGCACCACGCCGCCGGTGACGGCGTCCACGGCCGGGACCAGGCCGACGCCCAGCAGCAGGGCGGCGAGCAACTTGGCAGCCGGGTTGAGCCCGACCAGCCAGAAGCGCGCCCCGCCGTCCGCGGGCATCTCCAGGGTGAGCGCGTCCCCGCCCTGCGCACGGGTCCCGTCCCCGGCCTGGGCCGTGCGCGTCGTGTCCCCCGCGCCGCCCGTGCCCGGTTCCGGTGGGGCGGAGACGACGGCGGAGCCGCCGTCCACGGGTGTGTTCGGGAACCTCCGGTCAGCCACGGCTCCCCCTTCCCGCCGCCGCGTGCCACGCGGTCCCGGACGGACCGGGCGGGCCGGGCGGATCCGTCCCGGCGCCCGCGTCCGGTGCGGCGGCCTCGTACACGGCGCGGCCCCCGGCCACGCGCACCCGAGCGTCGGCCAGGTGGCGCAGCAGCAGGTCGTCGTGGGTGGCCATGACCACCGCGCGGCCCGCGGACCGCAGGGTGGCGAGCAGTTCCACGAGTTCGGTCCAGGTGCGGGTGTCCTGGCCGAAGGTGGGCTCGTCGAGGACGAGCGCGTCGGGCGCGTGCGCGGGGCCGGAGCTGAGCGCCGTGGCCACCGACAGCCGACGCTTCTCCCCGCCCGAGAGCGTGTAGGGGTGCACGTCGGCCAGCGCGGACAGGCGCAGCCGCTCCATCAGCTCTCCCACCCAGGCCTCGGTCTCGGCCTCGCCCGTTCCGGCACGCAGCGGGGCGAAGCGCAGCTCGTCGCGCACGGTGGCGGTGACGAACTGGTCCTCGGCGTGCTGGAAGACCGTGCCCACGTGCCGGGCCAGCCTGCGGGCGGGCCAGCGCACGAGCGGGCGCGGGTCGGCCCCGGCCAGCGGCCCGCGCGGCAGCACCGCTCCCCTGTGGGGCTTGGACAGTCCGGCGAGCATGGTCAGCAGCGTGGACTTGCCCGCGCCGTTGGGGCCGGTCAGGGCGGTCGCGGTCCCGGCGCGGACGGCCACGTCCACCCCTTCGAGCACCGTGCGCCGGGACGCGGCGCGCACGCCGAGCTGGAGCGGGGTGCGCGCCGCGACGCCCACGGCCTCCAGCAGGGGCTCCCCGCCCGGCGCGGGCGCCAGGACGGGCGCGGGCTCATGCCCGGGCACCCACACGCCCTGCGCGGCCAACGAGCGACCGTGCTCGGCGAACACGGTCCCCGGGGACCCGTCGGCGACGACGCCTCCGCCGGGCGCCACGACCACGACCCGGTCCACCAGGTCCACGACGTCGGCCACCCGGTGCTCGACCAGCACCAGGGTCGCCTCGGTCTCGGCGAGCAGGCGGGCCAGCACGCCGCGCACCAGCGCGGCCCCGGCCGGGTCGAGGTTGGCAGTGGGCTCGTCCAGCAGCAGCAGGCGGGGGCGCATCGCCAGGGCCCCGGCGATCACCAGGCGCTGCTTCTCTCCGCCCGACAGCGCGCCGGTGGGATGGCGCGGCCCGTACGGGAAGCCGACGGCCTCCAGCGCCTCGCGGACCCGGGGCCAGATGAGTTCGGGGGCCACGCCCAGGTTCTCCGGGCCGAAGGCGACGTCGTCGCCCGCGCGCGCCATCACCAGCTGCGTCTCGGGGTCCTGGCTGACCAGGCCGACCGAGCCCCGGCTCCGGTCGGCGGGCTCGCCGTCCAGGAGCAGGGTGCCCTCGCGGTCGCCGCTGATGGCGCCGTCCTCGCCGGTCAGGCCGGCCAGCGAGTGCAGCAGGGTGGACTTGCCAGCGCCGGAGGCGCCCAGCAGCAGCACGCGCTCGCCCGGCTCGATCACCAGGTCCACGCCGCGCAGCGCGTGGGTCTCGCGGCCCGAGTGCCGCCAGCCCCAGCCGGAGAGCTCCACGCGCGCGCCGGGGCCCCCGGCAGCCGCCCGTCGCCCGTTCGCGAAGGCCACGGTCAGCCCCTCGCGGACGGGAAGGGGGCCAGCGCCCCGGAACGGGCCAGGGCGGTGGTGAGCAGTCGGCCGCCCACGCCCGCGATGAGGGCGGCGCTGATCAGCACGATGACGCCGAAGGTGACCTGGTGGGACAGCGGCCAGGTCGCGTAGTAGGTGATGTTGTCGCGGATGGCGGGGGAGAACCCCGCGACCGCCGCCGCGAGCACGGCCACGCCCATGCCCCAGCGGCGGTAGCCGAAGGCGAGGAAGACCAGCTCGGGCAGGATGCCCTGGAGGGCGCCGTCGAGGACCACGAGGATCCCCCACCCGGTGCCCAGGACGGCCGAGACCGAGGCCGCGGCGATGGAGGTGAGCAGGGCCGCGCCGGGCCTTCGGATGACCAGGCCACCGAGGACGCCGGGGAGCAGCCACACGCCGTAGAGGACGGCCTGCGCGGGCGGAAAGGCCACGAACAACGGGGTCGTGGCCTCCCAGACTGGATACCACAGCCAGAAGACGACGCCGACCGCGACGCCGATGACGGCGGCCACGACGATGTCGACGGTGCGCCAGCTCCGCAGCTGGCCGAGGACGTCGCGCCAGAAACCGGTGCCCTGGGTGGTGGTGTTCCTCTTCATGCGGTGTCCCTTCGCCGGGGGATGCGAGGGCCGGGCGGCCGAGAGCGGCTCCGGGACGCGTTCCGCGTGCGCCGGGACGTCCCCGGTGCGCGGGAGACACGCCACCGGTGACGGTTCCTACGACTTCCTTCGCTGGCATGACCCAGATCAGGTGTGTAAGGGTCTGCGGCCTGGTGCCGCACTCTCAGCGCTCGCGCGCTCCCCTGTCGGTTTCCTCCAGTATGAACAAGGGGGAACTCCGGGGTGTTCCCGGGCCGCGTTTACACACATGGAGGGCTCAGTCCGAGGGCCCGGCGCCGCCCTCGGGCACCTGCGGTTGCGGGGTCGCGCCGCTCCAGGGCGCGCCGCCGTCCCCGCCCGGGGACTCGCCACCACCGCCTCCGCCACCGCCAGTACCGCTGCCGTCTCCACCGCCACCGGTACCGCCACCACCGCCAGTACTGCCACCCCCGCCACCACCGCCGGTACCGCCTCCGGTCGAGCCCTCACCGCCTCCGGTGCCGCCACCTCCACCGCCGGTACCGCCGCCTCCACCGCCACCGGTTGAGCCCTCACCACCGCCACCACCGGTACCGCCGTCTCCGCCGGTCGAACCCTCACCACCGTCACCAGTGCCACCACCACCGGCCGCGCCATCGTCATCCCCGGCACCGCCATCACCGCCGGTTCCTCCGCCGCCGCCACCGGCCGCGACGCCGCCGTCACCGGTACCACCGCCACCGCCACCGGTGTCATCGTCGTCACCGCCGCCCGACGGCTTGTCCGAGGCCTTGCCGTAGACCTTCGGCGAAGGGGCGAACTCCTCCTCCGGGAGGTCCGCCACGGCCTCGCGCATGGTGGCCTGCCAGATCGGGCCGGGCAGCGTGGCTCCGTAGACGATGCCGTAGTAGCGGTCGCCGATGGTCACGCCCTGGAGCGTGTGCTGTTCCCCGCCCCGGATGTCACCGACGACCACGGTCCCGGCCAGGTTCGGGGTGTAGCCCGCGAACCACGCGTAGGCCGCGCTGTCGGTGGTGCCGGTCTTGCCCGCCACCGGGCGCCCGATCTCCAGGCCGTTGGCGGTGCCGCCCTCGAAGGTCTGCTGGAGCAGGTGGTTGACGCCGTCGGCGACCTCGGTGTCCAGCGCGCCCTCCTCGCACTCGGTGTCCACCTCGATCTCCTCGCCGCCCTCGCCCTCGACGAGGACCGAGGTCACGGGGACCGGTTCGCAGTAGGTGCCGCGGGAGGCGAAGACGGCGTAGGCAGTGGCCATGGTCAGCGGGGAGACCTCCTGGTCGCCCAGGGTGAAGGAGCTCCACACCTCCAGGTCCTCGCCGTCCGCGCGGTGGACGCCCAGGCTCCGGGCCATCTCCGCCGTCTCGCACAGGCCGACGCGTTCCTGGAGCTGGGCGAAGTAGGTGTTCACCGAACCCTTCGTCCCGCTGATCATGTTGTGCCTGCCCCCGTCGCTCTCCCCGGCGTTGCCCACGGACCAGGGCGCCATCCTCCCGCCCTCGCAGTTCTCCAGGCCGCTCACCGTCGTGGTCTTGGGCGAGGAGAAGCTGGTGCCGTAATCGAGCCCGGAGTCCAGGGCGGCGGCCAGGGTGAACGGCTTGAACGTCGACCCCGCCTGGTAGCCCAGCGACCCGCCGTCGTCGTGGTCCACGGACAGGTTGATCGAGGTGGTGCCCGGCTCGTCGGCGAAGCCGTAGCGCATGTTCTGGGCCATCGCCCGCACCCGGCCGGTACCGGGCTCCACGAGGACCTCGGCGGCGAACTTGTGGGAGTCGCCCGCGGGGACGTAGCGCTCGATCGCCTGCTCGGCGGACTCCTGCATGTCCAGGTCCAGGGTGGTGCGCACGGTGATGCCGCCCCGCTCCAACATCCGGTCGCGCTCCTCCTGGGTGTCGGCGAGCGCGTCGGAGTCGCTCAGCCACCGCATGACGTAGTCGCAGAAGAACGGCTGCTCGCTGCTGAAGCAGCTGCCCCCGCGCGCGGTTTCGTCCACCTCCAGGCCCCGGCCCTTGTACTCCTCCGCCTCCGCGCTCTCCAGGTATCCGGTGGCGACCATCCGGTCCAGCACCAGGTTGCGGCGCTCGGTGGCGGCCTCGGGGTTGGTGAGCGGGTCGTAGTACGAGGGCGCGCGCACCAGAGCCACGATCGTGGCGGCCTGCGCGGGGTTGAGCTCGGAGGCCGGGACGGAGAAGTAGCGCTCGGCGGCGACCTCGATGCCGTACGCGTTCTGGCCGAAGTAGGCGAGGTTGAGGTAGCCCTCCATGATCTCGTCCTTGGTGAGCTTCTCCTCCAGCTCGATGGCGTAGCGCAGCTCCAGCACCTTGCGGGTCAGAGTGCGCGCGTTGGCGCTCGCCAGCTCCTCCTCGGTGTCGGCCTGTTCCATGAGGAGGTTCTTCACGTACTGCTGGGTGATGGTGGACCCGCCCTGGGTGTTGCCCAGGGCGGTGCGGACCGCGGCGCGCAGCGTGCCGCGCAGGTCCAGCCCGGCGTGCTCGTAGAAGCGGTCGTCCTCGATCGCCATGAGGGCGGCGGGCACCCAGGGGCTGATCTCGTCCAGCGGGACCACGTCGCGCTCGCGCTCGGCGACCTCGGCGATCGGCTCACCGTCGACGTCGGTCAGCAGCACGCGCTCGGACGGGCGCGGCACGGCCAGGTCGCTGGGCAGTGCCATGAAGGCCGCCGCGGAGTCCTTGGCCGCCAGTCCGAGACCGCCCGCCCAGGGCATGACCAGCGCCGCCGTGAGCAGCCCAGCGACCGCGCTGGTACCCGCCAGGCGCTGGATCGTCTCCCGGCGGTCCCCCGCCGGGGTCGGCTCCGACAGCTTCCGGCGCAGGGCCTCGGCCCACCTCCGGACACCCAGGCGCTGGTTGGACTCCGTCACGTCGCCCCCTACGGCCGTGTGCCGCCCCGCCCGCGGGACGCGCGGGCGGGCAACTCCATCGACCACGGTCTCAGGGCGGGCGCAAAGGGCAGACCGGGTGAACGGGTGCGTCAGCGAAAAACTTCCCCAATGCCAGGCAAAGCACCACAGAGCGAACATAATTCGTCAATCGCCACGAAACAGGCACGTCACACACCCGACGCCGAGAGAGGACGGGGCCGCGGAGAATGCCGCGCCGATCGCGGGTGACCGAATTCGGGACAAAAGATCCTTAGGAGACTATTCGGTCACACGCGGATGTCCGGAATACGGCCAGACAACTCGCGAGTGCATTCGATCATCCCTACCCAGCGCGGCACACCGCCCAACATGACCGATCAGCTTTTCGGCATTTCCGCAGAATGCATCGGAAAACAACCACAGAGACACCTGCATCTGGTGTGGCCTTATGCCTGTTTTGAGAGGTTTACTCAGTAGAAACCCGGCAAATACCAGCTCTTAGCACACACAGCCAGTGTGACGAGGATCACATAAATTATTCGGCCCTGGCGCTCCGCCAAACACCACAAGAGGGCAGACGATAGACAGCGGAGGGCACCGAAGCCTTAATCCGGACAGCTTCTGCTCCGGACACTTCATGAACTCCGTCTTGCCCTGGATTAACTCCCGGTTATTTCCGCCTGCCGAAAAACAGCACGGTTCCGCAACGCCGAACCACGACAATTACGGTGTAGCCAGTGATCGGACGCCTGCCCATCCTCGATATCTCTCCAGAGAACGACCTCGGACCGGTGAAAGCCGTTCCGGGTGAACGCTTCACCGTGGGAGCGACGGTGATCCGCGAGGGCCACGACTCCCTCGCCGCGGGCGTCGTCGTCTACTCCCCCAAGGGACGCCGCGAACGGCTCGTCCCCATGCGCGAGCACGCGCCCGGCACCGACCGGTACGAGGCCTGCGTCAGCCTCCCCACGGAGGGGACGTGGTCGTTCGCCGTCGAGTCGTGGACCGACCCCTTCGCCACCTGGCACCACGTCGCGGGCGTCAAGCTCCCGCTGGACCAGGACACCGAGCTCGTCCTGGAGGAGGGCGCCCGCCTGCTCGCCCGCGCCGGGCGCCGGGTCCCGCGCCGCCCCGTCCTGAACGCCGCCGCCAAGGCGCTACGCGACACCTCCATGACCCCGACGGAGCGCTTCGAGGCGGCGTTCACCCCCGAGGTCCTGGCCGAGATGGAGCGCGCGCCCCTGCGCGAGCTGGTCACCAGGTCCAGGCGCACCAGCGTCGTCGTCCACCGCGAGCGCGCGCTGTTCGGCTCCTGGTACGAGTTCTTCCCGCGTTCGGAGGGCGCCCAGGTCGACACCGTGCCCGGCCAGGAGCGCTCGGGCACCCTCGCCACCGCGGCCAAGCGCCTGCCCGCCGTCGCCGACATGGGCTTCGACGTGGTCTACCTCCCGCCGATCCACCCCATCGGCACCACCCACCGCAAGGGCGCCAACAACACCCTGACCGCCGGTCCCGGCGACCCCGGGTCGGTGTGGGCCATCGGGTCGGCCGACGGCGGCCACGACGCGGTCCACCCCGACCTGGGCACCCTCGCCGACTTCGACGCCTTCGTCGCCGAGGCCCGCGAGCACGGCATGGAGATCGCCCTGGACCTGGCCCTCCAGTGCTCCCCCGACCACCCCTGGGTCACCGAGCACCCCGAGTGGTTCACCGCCCGGGCCGACGGCTCCATCGCCCACGCCGAGAACCCGCCCAAGAAGTACCAGGACATCTACCCGCTCAACTTCGACCGCGACTTCAAGGGCCTGTACGCGGAGATCCTGCGGGTGGTCGAGCACTGGATCGGGCACGGCGTGCGGATCTTCCGCGTCGACAACCCGCACACCAAGCCGGTCGCGTTCTGGCAGAAGCTGCTCGCCGACGTCGCCCGCAGGCACCCCGACGTGCTGTTCCTCGCCGAGGCCTTCACCCGCCCCGCCATGATGCGCACCCTGGCCAAGGTCGGCTTCCACCAGTCCTACACCTACTTCACCTGGCGCAACGGCAAGGACGAGCTGACCGACTACCTCACCGAGCTGAGCCGGGAGAGCGCCCACTACCTGCGCCCCAACTTCTTCGCCAACACCCCGGACATCCTGCACGCCTACCTCCAGCACGGCGGTCGGCCCGCGTTCGCCGTCCGCGCGGTGCTGGCGGCCCTGCTCTCCCCCACCTGGGGCGTCTACTCCGGCTTCGAGCTGTGCGAGAACACCCCCGCCGGGCCGGGCAGCGAGGAGTACCTCGACTCGGAGAAGTACCAGTACCGCCCCCGCGACTGGGCAGCGGCCGAGGCCTCCGGAGAGGCCCTCACCGGGCTGCTCACGCTGCTCAACCGGCTGCGCCGCGAGCATCCGGCCCTGCGGGAGCTGCGCAACCTGCGCTTCCACCACGTGGACCGGCCCGAGATCCTCTGCTTCTCCAAGCACCGGCCCGGCACCGGACCCAAGGACCCCGACGACGCCGTGATCGCCGTCGTCAACCTCGACCCGCACCACGCACGCGAGGCGACGGTGCACCTGGATCTGCCGTCCATCGGCCTCACAAGGGAGGAGGAGCTCAGGGTGACCGACGAGCTGACCGGCCGTTCCTACACCTGGGGCGCGGACAACTACGTCCGGCTCGACCCCGCGGCCGGTCCCGCGCACGTGTTCACCGTCAGCGGCAGATAGCGGCCCCGGAACCGGCGCACGGGGCCCGCTGGTGCCTCCGTCGGCGCCCCTCCGTGTCCGGAACGCCTGTTGAACCGACGTCGAACATTCTTGGTGGGGAGCAGTAGATGAGCAAAGACGAGCCCGGCCCCGGCGGACACGGCCACGCCGAACACGGTCCGCTCGCCCCGGCCACCGGGGCCGCCACCGGCCCGCTGATGTCCTCCGGCGGCACCAGTGATCCCCACTGGTACAAACACGCCGTCTTCTACGAGGTGCTCGCCCGGGGCTTCTTCGACTCCAACGGCGACGGCACCGGCGACCTCGCCGGGCTGGTGCGGAAACTGGACTACCTCCAGTGGCTGGGCATCGACTGCGTGTGGCTGCTGCCGATGTACGAGTCGCCCCTGCGCGACGGCGGCTACGACATCTCGGACTACTTCAAGATCCTCCCGGAGTTCGGCCGCACCGCCGACTTCGTGGAGCTCCTGGACGAGGCGCACCGGCGCGGCATCCGGGTCATCACCGACCTGGTCATGAACCACACCAGCGACCAGCACCCGTGGTTCAAGGCCTCCCGCGAGGACCCGGACGGGCCCTACGGGGACTTCTACGTGTGGTCGGACACCGACGACCGCTACGACGGGGCCCGCATCATCTTCGTCGACACCGAGACGTCCAACTGGACCTACGACGAGGTCCGCGGCCAGTACTACTGGCACCGGTTCTTCTCCCACCAGCCCGACCTCAACTTCGAGAACCCGGCCGTCCAGGAGGCGATCCTGGAGGTCCTGCGCTACTGGCTGGACCTGGGCATCGACGGCTTCCGCCTGGACGCCGTGCCCTACCTGTACGAGCGCGAGGGCACCAACTGCGAGAACCTCAAGGAGACGCACGAGTTCCTCAAGCGCGTGCGCGCCGAGGTGGACCGGCTCTACCCCGACCGCGTGCTGCTGAGCGAGGCCAACCAGTGGCCGTCCGACGTCGTCGACTACTTCGGCGACTTCGAGTCCGGCGGCGACGAGTGCCACATGAACTTCCACTTCCCGCTGATGCCGCGCATGTTCATGGCGGTCCGGCAGGAGCAGCGCTTCCCGATCTCGGAGATCCTCGCCCAGACGCCGCCGATCCCCCGCAACTGCCAGTGGGCGATCTTCCTGCGCAACCACGACGAGCTGACCCTGGAGATGGTCACCGACGAGGAGCGCGACTACATGTACTCCGAGTACGCCAAGGAACCCCGCATGCGCGCCAACGTGGGGATCCGCAGGCGGCTCGCGCCCCTGCTGGACAACGACCGCAACCAGATCGAGCTGTTCACGGCCCTGCTGCTGTCCCTGCCGGGCTCGCCCGTCCTGTACTACGGCGACGAGATCGGCATGGGCGACAACATCTGGCTGGGCGACCGCGACGCCGTGCGCACGCCCATGCAGTGGAGCTCGGACCGCAACGCCGGGTTCTCCAAGGGCGACCCGGCCCGCCTGTACCTGCCGCTGATCATGGACCCGGTCTACGGCTACCAGGCGCTCAACGTGGAGTCCCAGCGCGACAACCCCGGC
This sequence comes from Nocardiopsis synnemataformans, assembly GCF_965343085.1. Classification (NCBI taxonomy): domain Bacteria; kingdom Bacillati; phylum Actinomycetota; class Actinomycetes; order Streptosporangiales; family Nocardiopsidaceae; genus Nocardiopsis; species Nocardiopsis synnemataformans. The sequence goes on from NZ_CBDRFA010000011.1 coordinate 127,229, forward strand.
TCGCTGCTGCACTGGACGCGGCGCATGATCCAGATCCGCAAGCGCCACCCCGTGTTCGGCACCGGAGCCTTCACCGAGCTCAACGCCACCAACCCGAGCGTGCTGGCCTTCATCCGCGAGCACGGCGACGACCGCATGCTCTGCGTCAACAACCTGTCGCGGTACCCGCAGCCCGTGGAGCTGGACCTGGGGCGCTACGCCGGTGTCGCCCCGGTGGAGTGCGTGGGCGGTGTGCGCTTCCCCGAGATCGGGGAGCTGCCCTACCTGCTCACCCTGCCCGGGCACGGCTTCTACTGGTTCCAGCTGCCCGCGACCGCCGAGCAGGGATCCGCGCGCGGGAGCCGGGACGGCATGCCGTCCTACGGACTGCCCGAGGCCGGGGCCCGGGTGCACGCCACCTTCGAGTCCTCCCCCGTGGCGGCGGCCGCGACCCGGCCGCACGCGCCGAACCACCCAGTGAGCACGACGTCCATCATCCCGGCCGGGGTCTCCCCCGCGTTCGGCGACGGCGCCTCCGCCCCCTCCCACGGGAGCGCGGTGCGCGCAGCGGGTCCTCCCGGCCCGGCCGCGGAGCGCACGGACCGGGGTGGGGGCGAGAAGGGAAACGGGCCGCTCTGACATGTCCCAACTCGAAGAACTCCTGGCCGTCTGGCTACCGAGACAGCGCTGGTTCTCCGGCAAGGGGATCCCCATCCGCCAGATCCGGGTCGAGAGCAGGCACACGCTGGTGACCTCCGGCCCCGAAGGGCCGGACCTGAACGTCCTGGTCCTCCAGGCCGGACAGCGGGGCCGCAGCTCCCGCTACCAGGTGCTGCTGGGCTCGCGTCCGCCGCGCTCCCTGCCGCCGGACCTGGCACGCGTGGCCATCGGCGTGTGCCAGGTGGCGGGCGGCAGACCCAGGGTGGTCTACGACGCCGCCCACGACGAGGAGCTGACCCGGATGCTCCTGGAGCGGTTCGCCGCCCCCACCGGGGCCGAGCCCTCCGGCAAGGTGCGCTTTCGCAGCCTGCCGGGCGGGAGCATCCGCACCGGGTCGGCCGGGCGGATACTCACCGGCGAGCAGTCCAACACGTCGCTGGTCTTCGGCGAGGACTACATCCTCAAGACCTTCCGCAGACTCTGGCCCGGGCCCAACCCGGACCTGGAGCTGAACATGGCCCTGTCGGGGACCCCGTACGTGGCCCGGCCGTGCGGGTGGATCGAGGCCGATCTGGCCGGGCACTCCACGCCCACGACGCTGGCCATGCTCCAGACCTTCATCCCGCAGGCCACGGACGGGTGGGTACTCGCCACCGCCAACGTGCGCGCCCTGCTGGAGGGGACGGGGGGCGGGCGCGAGTCCGCGTTCACCGGGGAGGCTGCCCGGCTGGGCCGCACCACCGCCGAGGTGCACCGGTCGCTGGCCAGGGCCCTGCCCACGGACGTGCTCACTCCGACAGGCGCGGCCGAGATGGCCGACGCCATGGTGGAGCGCCTGGCGATGGCCAGCGCCGAGGTGCCGGAGCTGGCCGAGCACGCGCCCCGGGTGATGGAGGCCTACGCCGACTTCTCCGAGGTGGACGAACCGCTGCCGATACAGCGCATCCACGGCGACTACCACCTGGGGCAGGCGATCCGGACCGGGTCCGGGTGGGTGCTGCTGGACTTCGAGGGCGAGCCCACCGTGCCGGTGCGCGACCGCCAGCGCCTGTCCAGCCCGCTGCGGGACGTGGCGGGGATGCTCCGCTCCTTCGACTACGCGGCCGGGTACCTGCTGATCGGGCACCCGGGCGACCCCGGGCTGGAGTGGGCGGCCCGCTCCTGGGCCCGGCACAACCGGGAGGCGTTCTGCCGGGGCTACGCCGACGGCGGCGGGGCCGACCCGGAGAAGCACCTGGTGGTCCTGCGGGCCTTCGAGTTCGACAAGGCCGTGTACGAGGTGCTGTACGAGGCCAGGAACCGGCCGAACTGGCTGCGGGTCCCGCTGGAGTCCATCGCCACCGCCGCCGCGCCTCCCGTGCCCGGTTGAGCACGTCGGCGGCCGCCTCCCGAGCGGGGCGGCCGCCCCTTCGACCACCACGCGCCCCCCCGATCCGTCCGCACGACTACCACGGAGTCCGTATTGACCTCGCCCCGCAGCGAACAACGTCCGCGTGCCAACGCAGCCAAGACTGCGTCGAACGGGAAGAACCCGAAGAAGAAGGCCGTGGAGAGCATCCCGGTCGTGGAGGAGGTGTCGATCGCGGAGACGGCGGCCGCGGTGGAACCCGCCGCTGACGGGCCCGCGGCGGCCAAGGCGGGGAAGAAGGCCCCGGCCGCGAAGGCGGGAAAGAAGGCCACGGCCGCCAGGCGGACACCGGCCTCCGCGAACGGCGGGGCCGACACCAAGGGCGCCGCCAAAGCGAAGGCCTCCGCCGACGGCGGGACCGCGGCGAAGGGGAAGGCCGCGGAGAACGGCGGGGCCGCGAAGCGGACCCCGGCCGCCTCCCGGCGCAAGGGGCCCGACCCCGAGCTGGTCGCCGCCCTGGACCGGCTGGTGGACGGCCACCACCACGACCCGCACGCGCTGCTGGGCGTGCACGCCGAGGGCCGGGGCACCGTCGTGCGGGCCCTGCGGCCGGGCGCGGTGGAGGTGCACGCCGTCCTGGCCGACGGCTCGCGGCTGCGCCTGGACCACCTGCACCGGGGCGTGTTCTCCGCGAAGGTGTCCCGGAGCAGGCTCGGTTCCGTGCCCGACTACCGGATCAGCGCCCGCTACGAGGACGGCACCGAGCACGTGGCCGCCGACCCGTACCGGTTCGCGCCGACCCTGGGCGAGCTGGACCTGCACCTGATCGGCGAGGGCCGCCACGAGGAGCTGTGGAACGCCCTCGGGGCGCACGTGCGGGTCGAGGACACCGCGATGGGCGAGGTGGCCGGAACCCGGTTCGCGGTGTGGGCGCCGGACGCGCGCGGCGTGCGGATGATCGGCGACTTCAACCACTGGAGCGGCGTCGGGCACCCGATGCGGAGTCTGGGCTCCAGCGGCGTGTGGGAGCTGTTCCTGCCCGGGATCGGCGAGGGCGGGCTGTACAAGTTCCAGGTCCTGGGCGCCGACGGGCACTGGCGCGACAAGGCCGACCCGATGGCGCGGTGCACGCAGATGCCGCCCGCGACCGCCTCCGTGGTCACCTCCTCCGCGCACGTGTGGTCCGACCAGGAGTGGATGACCGAGCGCAAGGGCGTGGAGCAGCACCGGGCGCCGATGAGCGTGTACGAGGTGCACCTGGGCTCCTGGCGGCCCGGGCTGGGCTACGCCGAGCTGGCCGAGGAGCTCGTCGCGTACGTGACCGACATGGGGTTCACGCACGTGGAGTTCCTGCCCGTGGCGGGGCACCCCTACGACGGCTCCTGGGGCTACCAGGTGACCTCGTACTACGCGCCCACGCCCCGGTTCGGCACACCGGACGAGTTCCGCCACCTGGTGGACTCCCTGCACCGCGCGGGGGTCGGCGTGCTGCTGGACTGGGTGCCCGCGCACTTCCCGAAGGACGAGTGGGCGCTGGCCCGCTTCGACGGGAGCGCGCTGTACGAGCACCCCGACCCGCGCCGGGGCGAGCACCCGGACTGGGGGACGCTGATCTTCAACTACGGGCGGACCGAGGTACGCAACTTCCTCGTGGCCAACGCCCTGTACTGGTTGGAGGAGTTCCACGTCGACGGCCTGCGGGTGGACGCGGTGGCCTCGATGATCTACCTGGACTACTCGCGCGACTCCGGGGCCTGGGAGCCGAACGCGTTCGGCGGCAGGGAGAACCTGGAGGCGATCGACTTCCTCAAGGAGCTCAACACCACCGTCTACCGGCGCAACCCGCACGTGGCGATGATCGCCGAGGAGTCCACCGCCTACACGGGCGTGACCACGCCGGTGGACCACGGGGGGCTCGGCTTCGGGTTCAAGTGGAACATGGGGTGGATGCACGACACCCTGGAGTACGTCAGGAAGGAGCCGATCCACCGCCAGTACCACCACGACGACGTCACGTTCTCGATGGTCTACGCCTACAGCGAGAACTACGTGCTGCCGCTGTCGCACGACGAGGTGGTGCACGGCAAGCAGTCGCTGTTCAACAAGCCGCCCGGCGACGAGTGGCAGCGGTCGGCGACCCTGCGCGCGCTCCTGGCGTTCATGTGGTCCCACCCGGGCAAGCAGCTGCTGTTCATGGGCGGGGAGATCGCCCAGGGCGACGAGTGGTCGCACCAGGAGGGCGTGCCGTGGTGGCTGCTCCAGTTCGAGCACCACGCGGGGGTGCAGCGCCTGGTGCGGGCGCTCAACGAGGCCTACCGGCCGCGGGCCGCGCTGTGGTCGCAGGACACCGCACCGGCGGGCTTCACCTGGCTGGACGGCGGTGACCGCGAGGGGAACACGCTGTCGTACCTGCGCCACGGCGACGACGGCTCGGTGCTCGCCTGCGCGGTGAACTTCTCGCCGGTGCCCCGTACGGAGCGGCGGATGGGCCTGCCCTCCGGAGGCCGGTGGACCGCGCTGCTCAACACCGACGAGGCGCGCTTCGGCGGCTCGGACCACCCGGTGCCCGCCCGTGTGGAGGCCGAGCCCGTGCCCTGGGACGGGCAGCCGTTCTCGGCGGAGGTCGCCTTGCCCCCGCTCGGCGCGGTCTGGTTCGAGCCCGAGGCCTAGCAGTCACCGGTGCGTGAGCGGTGTGCGTGGCGGGAGCGAAACAGGAGCGAAAACGTCCGCGACGGGCTCTTCCGCTCACCGCCGCCGCGTGCTTGTGTGTCCTGCACCACAGGCACGACCGTTGGGAGACCCCGTGTCCGACAACAGCCAGAGTTTCGTCCGGGTGCTGGGAAGGGGTGACGTCCTCGCCCTCGGCTTCGGCGCGATGATCGGCTTCGGCTGGATCGTGCTGGTCGGCGACTTCGTCAGCGCGGCGGGCAGCGCGGGCGCCGCCCTGGCCTTCGTGGTCGGCGGCGTCATCATGGCCTTCGTCGGCCTCGCCTACGCCGAACTCGTCGCCGCGATGCCGCACGCGGGCGGAGAGCACCACTACGCCATGCGCGCCATCGGCCCCAAGGGGGCCTTCACCGCCTCCTGGGCCATGGCCCTCGGCTACGTCTCCGTCGTCGCCTTCGAGGCCGTCGCCGTCCCCCAGACCCTCGTCTACCTCTTCCCCGACATGGCGGTCGGCCGCCTGTGGACCGTCGCCGGGTACGACGTCCACGCCAGCCTGGTCGCCGTCGGCGTGGCCGCGGCCGTGCTGATGACCGTGCTCAACTACGTCGGCATCAAGCCCGCGAGCGTCTTCCAGACCGTCGCGGTGCTGTTCCTGCTGGTAGCCGGGGCCGCCATGGTCACCGGCGCGTTCGTCGGCGGGTCCGTGGAGAACATGCGGCCGCTGTTCACCGGCGGCGTCTCGGGCGTGTTCGTTGTCCTGGTGGCGGTCCCGTTCCTCTTCGTCGGCTTCGACGTCATCCCGCAGTCGGCCTCCGAGATCAGGCTCCCGTACCGCATGGTCGGCACCCTGCTGGTCCTGTCGGTGTTCTGCGCGACCGCCTGGTACGTGATGGTCATGCTGACGGCGGGATCGGGCCTGGGCCCGAACGAGCTGGCGGCCTCCGAACTGGCCTCCGCCGACGCCGTCGCCGCCATGTGGGACAGCGCGGCCATGGGCAACCTGCTCGTCCTCGGGGGTGTCGCGGGCCTGCTCACCAGCTGGAACGCCTTCCTCATCGGCGGCAGCCGCCTCATCTACGCCATGGCCGCCTCGCGGATGCTCCCGGCCTGGTTCGGCCGCCTGCACCCGCGCTTTCGCACCCCGTCCAACGCCGTCCTGTTCGTCGGCGCGCTCTCGCTGGTGTCCCCGTTCTTCGGAGAGCCGATGCTGGGCTGGCTGGTCAACGCGGGCGGCCTGAACATCGTGGTCGGCTTCGTCACGGTGGTGGTCAGCTTCCTCGTGCTGCGCCGCCGCGAACCCGGCATGGAGCGGCCCTTCACCGTTCCGGCGGGCGTCCCCGTCGGCGTGGTGGCCCTCGTGCTGAGCCTGGGGCTGCTCCTGCTCTACCTGCCCGGCATGCCCGCGGCGCTGAGCTGGCCCAACGAGTGGCTGATGGTGATCGTGTGGTGGGTGGCCGGGGCCGCCCTGATGTGGCGCCTGCCCCGGATCGCGGCGGGCCCCGACGCCGAGCGGCGCCTGGTCGAGGCGATGGACGCGCGCTCCCGCAGGAGCCCGCGGACCTGACGCCACGCCGCCGTGCGCTCCCACGGGGGACGCACGACGGCGGGTGCCTACCTCTCGCGCGCGTGCCGACCCGGTACACGCTGACCGGCGCCCGACCGGTCTTGCGTCCCTACCGCCCGCGCGCGTGCCAGCCGACGAGGCGGGCGACCGCCTCGTCCAGCACCTCGTCCCTCTTGCAGAACGCGAACCGGAGCAGGTGCGCACCCTCCTCCTGCCGGTCGTAGAACACCTGGGCGGGCACCGCGGCCACCCCCGCCTCCCGGGGCAGCGCGCGGGCCACCTCCACCCCGTCGGCGTACCCGAGCGGTCGGATGTCGGCCATGACGAAGTAGGTGCCCTCGCACGCGTCCACGTCGAAACCGGCGCCGGTCAGTCCCTCCACCAACCGGTCGCGCTTGCCCTGGAGGGCGGTGCGCTGGGCGGCGACCCACTCCTCCTCGTGGTCGATGGCGTCGGCCGTGGCCAACTGGAGCGCGCCGTTCGCGGAGAAGGTGAGGAACTGGTTGACCGTGCGCACCGCGCTGACCAGCGGCTCGGGCCCCATCACCCAGCCGGTCTTCCACCCGGTCACGGCGAACATCTTGCCGACCGAGGACACCGACAACGTCCGCTCGCGCATGCCCGGCAGGGTGGCCAGCGGCACGTGCGGCCGCCCGTCGAAGGTGAGGAACTCGTACACCTCGTCGGTGAACGCGATCAGGTCGTGCTCGCGGCACACCTGAGCGACCGCCTCCAGCTCCTCGGCGGTGAACACGGTCCCCGTGGGGTTGTGCGGCGTGTTCACCAGGACCATCCGGGTGCGGGGGCCCACGGCCGCGCGCAGCTCAGCGGGGTCGAAGGTGAACCGGCCGGTCACGGGGTCCGGCCGCAGCGTCACCGGTCTGCGCACCCCGCCCGCCAGCGTGATCATGGCGGCGTAGGAGTCGTACATCGGCTCGAAGACGACCACCTCGTCGCCGCGCTCCACCAGGGCGAGCATCGCGGCCGCGATCCCGGCGGTGGCGCCGACGGTGACGTAGACCTCGGTGTCCGGGTCCAGTTCGATGCCGTAGTGGCGGGCCCGGTACCGGCTCACCGCCTGCCGCAGCTCGGGGCGGCCCGGCCCGGGCGGGTACTGGTTCACCCCCTCCAGGATGTGCCCGGAGGCGGCCTCCAGCAGGGAGCGGGGGCCGTCGGTGTCGGGGAACCCCTGTCCCAGGTTCACCGACCCGGTCTCCACGGCCAGCCGCGTCATCTCGGCGAAGACCGTCTCGCCGTACACGCGCATTCGTTCGATCAGCGGTTCTTCCACCCGTCGAGCGTATCCACCCTCCCGGTCGGCGGGCCAGGCGCGGGGACGCCGACGGGGCGGGTCCCGCAGGAACCCGCCCCGTTCGCCGCCCGCCTAAAGCAGCAGGCTCAGCACCATCCACGTCACGGGACCGGCGATCAGCAGCGAGTCCAGGCGGTCCATCAGGCCGCCGTGCCCGGGCATGAACCCGCCCATGTCCTTGACCCCGAGGTCGCGCTTGAACAGCGACTCGATGAGGTCCCCGACGGTGGCGGCCAGCACGACCGCCAGGCCGAGGACCACACCGACCCACCACGGGCCGTCCAGCATGAGCGTCACGCACAGCGCGCCCGCGACGGCGCAGCCCACGACCGAGCCGCCGAATCCCTCCCAGGTCTTGTTGGGGCTGATCACCGGCGCCATCTTGTGCCGGCCCAGCAGGATCCCGGCGAAGTACCCGCCGATGTCGCTGGAGATCGTCACCACGATGAACGTGACCAGGCGGTACTGGCCGTCCTCGGGGTGCGAGATGAGCAGCAGCCACGTGCCCAGCAGGAACGGCAGGTACACCAGGGTGAACAGGTTCGCCGCGACGTCGGCCACGAACCCTTCCGTGCCTCCGCGAAGCCGCCACACCAGGGCGACGATGGCGGTCAGCGCGGTCGTGCCCACCAGCCAGTCGGTTCCCCCGAAGTAGGCGGCGACCTGCATGGCCACGCCGCCGACGGCGAGCGGTGCCAGTGCCAGGCCCATGCCCTTGCCCGCGAACGCCCGGTTGACCTCGCGCAGGCCGATCAGCACCCCCAGGGAGGTGATGATCGTGAACAGCTGGGGCCAGGGGAAGACCGAGAAGAACACGAGGGCGCCCAGGGCGCACCCGCTGGCGATGGCCACCGGGAGGTTGCGGCCCGTCCGGACCGGCTCGCCCCCCGGTTTGTGCAGCACGAAGCGCTGCCCGTCGGGATCGGAGCCGTCCTGCGGCCCGCCGCCGGGTCTGTGCTCGGGCGAGCGGTCATCGCCTCCCGAGTCGCTGGAGGAAGGAAGGGTCACCGGCTAAACCTCGAGCAGTTCCGATTCCTTGTGCTTCAGCAGCTCGTCGACGGACGCGACGTACTTCGAAGACAGCTCGTCCAGCTCGGCCTGGGCGCGGTGCGCCTCGTCCTCGCCGACGTCGCCGGACTTGACGGCCTTCTCGAAGGTGTCCTTGGCGCGGCGGCGAACGTTGCGGATCGAGACCTTGCTGTCCTCGGCCTTGGTCCGCGCGACCTTGACGTACTCCTTGCGGCGCTCCTCGGACAGGTCGGGGAACACCACGCGGATGACCTGGCCGTCGTCGGAGGGGTTCACGCCCAGGTCGCTGTTGCGGATGGCGTTGATGATGTCGGTGCGCGAGTTGACATCGAACGGCGAGATGACCACCATGCGCGGCTCGGGGACCGAGAAGGAGGCCAGCTGGTTGATCGGCGTCCGGGCGCCGTAGTAGTCGACGGTGATCTTGTTGAAGGTCGCCGGGGTGGGGCGGCCGGTGCGGATCGTGGCGAAGTCCTCCTTCGCCACGGTCACGGCCTTCTCCATCTTCTCCTCGGCCTCGAGGAGGGTCTCTTCGATCATGTGGGCGCTCCCTGGTGTCGTGACTTGCTGTGGTCGCGGAGGCTCTGTCTCAGACCGGGGCCGGCCCGACGATGGTGCCGATCTTCTCACCGCGTACCGCGCGCAGGATGTTGCCCTGGCTCATCAGGTCGAAGACGACGATGGGCAGCCCGTTGTCCATGCACAGGCTGACCGCGGTGGCGTCCATGACCTTGAGGCCGCGGGTGAGGACCTCGTTGTAGTTGAGCTTGTCGAACTTGACCGCGTCGGGGTTGCGCTGGGGGTCGGAGTCGTAGACCCCGTCGACCTGGGTGCCCTTGAGGACCGCCTGCGCACCGATCTCCAGCGCGCGCTGGGCGGCGGTGGTGTCGGTCGAGAAGAACGGTGCGCCCAGACCGGCACCGAAGATGACCACGCGGCCCTTCTCCAGGTGGCGTACGGCGCGGCGCGGGATGTAGGCCTCGGCGACCTGGCTCATGTGGATCGCGGTCTGCACGCGGGTGTCCACACCGAGCCGCTCCAGGAAGTCCTGGAGGGCGAGGCAGTTGATGACGGTGCCGAGCATGCCCATGTAGTCGGCGCGACCGCGCTCGATGCCGCCCTCGGTGAGCTGGGCGCCGCGGAACATGTTGCCGCCGCCGACGACCACCGCGACCTGGATGCCCTCGGAGACCGCCTCGGCGATGGACTCGGCCACGTACTGGACGACCTCGGGGTCGATGCCCAGGCCGCCACCGCCCGCGAACGCCTCTCCCGAGAGTTTGAGCATCACGCGCTTCCATCCGGAACCGTGCATCGCGGGTCCGGTACTCGCCGGTTCGGTGCTCATCGCTTCGTTCACAGCCTGTGGCCTCCCTTGTCGTCCCCGAGCGGCACAGGGTCCCCCGAGTGTTCCTCGCGGCGGCAGACCGGGCTCACGCGCCCCGCCACCCGCCCATATCCACCGAAGGTGCCGGGGAGCAGTCTCCCCGGCACCTCCATCATCTCAAAACCCTCAGGCCTGGCCGACCTTGAAGCGGACGAAGCGCTTGACGGTCACGCCCGCCTCGTCGACGACCTTCTGGACCGTCTTCTTGTTCTCCTTGACGAACGGCTGGCCGAGCAGCGTCACGTCCTTGAAGTAACCGTTGAGGCGGCCCTCCACGATCTTGGGGATGGCCTGCTCGGGCTTGCCCTCCTCGCGGGTGGTCTGCTCGGCGATGCGGCGCTCGTTCTCCACGACCTCGGCGGGGACGTCGTCCCGGCCGATGTACTGCGGGGCCAGCGCGGCGATCTGCTGGGCGAGGTCCTTGCCGACCTCCTCGTCAGCCTTGTCCAGCTCGACCAGGACGCCCATGGTGGGGGGCAGGTCCGGGTCGGACTTGTGGAGGTAGCTGGCGACGTAGGCACCCTCGAACTTGGCGAAGCGGCGGAACTCCAGCTTCTCGCCGATGACCGCGCTCTTGGCCTCGATGAAGGCCTGGAGGGTCTTGCCCGGCTCGATCTCGGCGGCGGCGACGGCGGCGAGGTCGTCGCTGTCCTGGGCGGCGACGAAGTCGGCGACCTGGTTGACGAGCGCGATGAACTGGTCGTTCTTGGCGACGAAGTCGGTCTCGCAGTTGAGCTCGACGAGGGTGGCCTTGCCTTCGGACTCCTGCTTGAGGACGACCATGCCCTGGGCGGCGGTGCGCTCGGCGCGCTTGCCGACGTCCTTGGCACCCTTGACGCGCAGGGCCTCGACGGCCTTGTCGAAGTCGCCGTCGGCCTCGGTCAGGGCCTTCTTGCAGGCCATCATGCCGGCGCCGGTCATGTCGCGCAGCTTCTTGACGTCCGCGGCGGTGAAGTTCGCCATGACTGTTCTCGGATTCCCTTGGAGTGGAGAGTCTGTACGGAAAGTGGAGCGGATCCGGCCCCGGGCACCGAGCGGCCGCCCCGCCGGGAGCGGCGGGGCGGCGGCGGTGCGCTGGGGCACGGGACTACTCGGCGTCGGGGGCCTTCACCGGCGCGTCGACCGGGGAGTCCTCGGAGGTGACCTCGGCCGGAGCCTCGGCGGCGACCTCGTCGGCCGGGGCGACGGCGGCGGTCTCGACCGGAGCCTGCTCGGCGGCGGTCTCGGCGGCCTCGACGGGAGCCTGCTCGGCGGGGGCTTCCTCGGCGGTGGCCTCACCGGTCTCGGCGGTGGCCTCGCCCGAGTCGGCCTTGTCCGAGTCGGCCTTGCCCTCCAGGAGCTCGCGCTCCCACTCGGCCAGGGGCTCCTCGGCGGCCTTGCGCTCGCCGGTGCCCTCGGAGGCGCCGGAACGGGCCATGAGGCCGTCGGCGACGGCGTCGGCGACCACGCGGGTGAGCAGGCTGACACTGCGGATGGCGTCGTCGTTACCCGGGATCGGGTAGTCGACCTCGTCAGGGTCGCAGTTCGTGTCCAGGATGGCCACGACCGGGATGTTCAGCTTGCGAGCCTCGCTGATCGCGATGTGCTCCTTCTTGGTGTCCACGATCCAGACCGCGCTGGGCACGCGGGACATGTCGCGGATACCACCGAGGGTGCGCTCCAGCTTCTCCTTCTCACGGCGAAGGTTGAGGAGCTCCTTCTTGGTGAGCGTGGAGCCGGCGACGTCGTCGAAGTCGATCTCCTCCAGCTCCTTGAGACGCTGGAGCCTCTTGTGCACGGTGGAGAAGTTGGTGAGCATGCCGCCCAGCCAACGCTGGTTGACGTAGGGCATGCCGACGCGGCGGGCCTGCTCGTCGATGGCCTCCTGCGCCTGCTTCTTGGTGCCGACGAACAGGACGGTGCCGCCGTGGGCGACCGTCTGCTTGACGAACTCGTAGGCGCGGTCGATGTAGGCCAGCGACTTCTGGAGGTCGATGATGTAGATGCCGTTGCGCTCAGTGAAGATGAAGCGCTTCATCTTGGGGTTCCAGCGGCGGGTCTGGTGCCCGAAGTGGACGCCGCTCTCCAGGAGCTGGCGAATCGTCACGACTGTGGCCATGACCTGGTCCTCCTTGAGGTGGCGGGGAGGGTCCCCGCTCACGGTTGTTCCTGACGCCCCGGACGTACCGCCGCACCGCCGTGGAAGGCGGCGCGGACCGCGGGTACGGCCCCTCGCTGAGGAGGCTCGTGGACGTGCGTATTGTGATCGGCCCGACGGGCCACAGATGATTCTATCCTCCATCGGGAATACGTCGGGACCTGCGCCGCGTTTCGATCCCTCCGCGGCGCGGTTGTCCACAGGTTCGGGCACCCTCTGGCGGTCCGCCCCCCGGGTCCGGACCCTGGAGGTATGGCCCCCTCGCTGCTCCTGACCCTGTCCCTGGCGTTCTCCCTCCTGTCCCCGCACCACCCCGCCGAGCCCGACTGGCGCTGGCCGGTGGACCCTCCGGTCGGGGTGCTGCGCCACTTCGACCCGCCCGAGCTGCGCTGGCTGCCCGGGCACCTGGGTGTGGACCTGGCCGCGGAGCCCGGCCAGGAGGTCCGCGCGGCCGGTGCCGGGCGGGTGCACTTCGCGGGCGATGTGGCGGGCACGCCGCTGGTGAGCGTGGTGCACAGCGACCTGCGCACCACCTACCTGCCGGTGGAGTCCGACCTGGTCCGGGGCGATCCGGTCGCCGCGGGGGACCCGCTGGGCACGCTCGCCGCCGCGCCGCCGCACTGCCCGGACCGCCCCTGCCTGCACTGGGGCCTGCTCCGCGGCGACGACCACCTCGACCCGCTCTCCCTGCTCGGCCTCGGGCAGTTCCGCCTGCTGCCGCTCACACCGGGTCCGTAATAAACCACTCACCCTTGGTACTGTAATCTCCCCAGAAGAATAGACACCGCTCTTTCATTTCTATCCCTTCAATCAGCTGATTTACCTGAGCAAAGCATGCGAAGAGATCAAGGGAGGAATCCTTGCCCGGACACGAGGCCGGTGTAAACCCCTACGACGCCTATGGGATAGGAAGCAACGCCGAGGCCTACGCGAGCGGGTTCATCGGCCTGGGAGAGGACTTCAACGAGGTTCTCCTCTCGGCGAAGTCGGCCTGCGCCCCCGATCCGCAGGTCACGGGCTGGTCCGCGTACGGCGAGGAGCAGGCGGAGGCGATGGCGAAGGTGGAGAACCACGGCGTCTCCCTCGCCGAGAACGTGCAGGCGGGTGCCTCGGAGGCCGCTGCCACCGATCACAGCAGCGCTGAGGACTTCGTCCCCGTGGACAGTCCCCTCAGCCGCCCACCGAACCTCTAGCCGTTACGACCGACGCCGACAAGCGGAAGACACCATGGATTTCTCCCCCCAGGAATGCGACGTCGACAAGGGCAAGCTCAACGCCGTCGCGGACGACATGATGGACCTCGTCTCCCGGATCACCGGAAAGACGGGGGACCTGAACGCCCTCTTCAACGACTCCGCCAAGGAGTTCTCCGACCTCATCGCCGCCGACGTCCTCTCGACGGCGACGGAGAACCAGGAGGCGTGGTCGGAGGCCCTGTCCGCCTGCTTCCACGTGTGGGGCGTCGTCACCAAGTGGCGCGGTGAGGTCGACCGCTACGAGCAGAACATCGACGGTCTCCGCGAGGAATGGGAATCCTTGGTTGGCAGCAACTTCGGATTCGCCGACGCGGACGACGTGGGGATCCTCTAGTCCCGTGCCGCCAAGGCGGAGGAGTTGAACGGCAGGGCGGACACCTACTGGACCACGTTGGAGGGCCAGTCCGA